>JAAUTM010000042.1 GCA_012031455.1 Phycisphaerales bacterium | reverse complement strand
TCGTGAGCAAGATGACCGGCGTGCCGTTGACCCGGCTGGAAAAAACCGAATCTGAGCGGCTGCTTCGACTGGAAGACGAGCTTCACAAGAAAGTCGTCAGTCAGGATGAATCGGTCAAGGCTGTGGGCAAGTCGATCCGTCGTGCCCGCGCAGGTTTGAAAGACCCCAAGCGTCCGATGGGTTCGTTCATTTTTGTCGGGCCTTCGGGCGTGGGTAAAACACTGCTCGCCAAGACGCTGGCTGAGTTCATGTTCGGGAACGAGGATTCACTGATCCGCATCGACATGAGCGAATACATGGAGAAGCACAACGTCAGCCGATTGATCGGCGCCCCTCCCGGTTATGTGGGTTACGAAGAAGGCGGGCAGTTGACCGAGACCATCCGTCGTCGGCCTTACTCGGTGGTACTGCTGGATGAAATCGAAAAGGCGCACCCTGATGTGTTCAACATGCTGCTGCAGATCATGGAAGAAGGCCAGTTGACCGACTCGTTTGGTCGGCATGTGGACTTCCGCAACTGCATCCTCATCATGACCAGCAACATCGGGGCTGACCTCATCAAGAACAAAGCGGGCTTTGGTTTTGCCAAGCCTACCGAAGAGGCGAATTACGAAAAGATGAAGCAGACGCTCATGGGCGAAATCGAGCGCTACTTCAGGCCTGAGTTCATCAACCGTCTGGATGATGTGATTGTGTTCCGTCCGCTGTCGCGGGTGAATTTGGAACTGATTGTGGAATACGAACTGCGTAAGGTGCGCGAGCGGCTGATCGAGCGTCAGATTTCGCTGGAACTGGAAACCAGCGCCAAGGACTTCCTGATCGAGAAGGGTTACAACCCCGATTTTGGAGCCCGTCCCCTCCGCCGAGCTCTGGAACAATTGCTCGAGGATCCGCTTTCGGAAGCGATTCTGCGCAGCGAGTTCAAGGCAGGCCAGATGGTGAAGATCATCTATGAAACGGGCAAGACCGGCCTGACTCTCATCGCTCTGGATCCTCCCGCTGCATCAGAAGCACAAGGCTCATCGGACAAGGCGGAACCCTCGCAACCTGCCAAGGCAGCATCCGAATCAACCTGAGGCATGATTGCAGACAGCCATGGTTAATTGGTCGAGGATCATCAACCCACGGATCATTCACAGGCCCACACCGCAAAAGTGTGGGCTTTTTTATACCTGTCATCCATGGACAGTGTTCAGAAGTGTGCCCATTATCATAAGTTGGAATCATTCGGTACCTAAAGGGGAACCCCGGTAAAACACCTTAAGCGAGTGCCCGATTTGGCCGATGTTACTGATGTGTGTCAGGCACACGGCTAAAGTGTGCAGGATGTTCATACATAGACGATCCGGGGGGTACGAAGGGGAAGGGTCGGGTATGAATCATGCATTGCTGGATCAGATGCTGCGATCACCCAGGCTGCCGAGTCTGCCGACGATTGCGTTGGAAGTGATCGACCTGGTGCAACAGCGGGATGTGAATATTCGCCAGATCGCCGACACGATCAGTCATGATCCGGCACTGGCCGGCAAGATTCTCAAGACGGTCAATTCCACGTTCTACGGCCAGACCAAAACCATTTCCACGATCACCCATGCCCTGGTCATTCTGGGACTCAATGCGGTGCGCACACTGGCCTTGGGCTTCTCGCTGGTGCACATCTCAAGGAAGCCAACCACGGGGATTTTGACCATCTGGCGTACTGGAAACGTAGTTTGTTCACAGCCGTAGCCGCACGTTCACTGGCACGCGAGAACGGCATCCCTCAGCAGGAAGAATCCTTTCTGGGCGGCTTGCTGCAGGACCTTGGCTTGATCGTCATGGCGCAGACACTGGGTGCCAATTACACCCATCTGGTCAGTCAGGCTGGGACCGACCACGCTTTGCTGTTGCGGCTGGAGACCGAGCAATTCCAGTTGGATCATGCCCAGGTGGGAGCAGCCCTGGCGGAATCGTGGAAGCTGCCCCCGATCCTGATTGAACCGATACGCCATCACGAAAAGCCAGAGAACTGCCCTGACGAAATTTCCGGCTTGGTCCGCTGTGTGGGGCTGGGTAACCGGGTGGCGGAAGTGTTCATGAGTGACAAGCCTGCCGTGGCTTTGCAGAACTATTACCTGATGGCCCAGAACTGGTTCAACATGCCAAGGGAGTCTTCCGAACCGCTGCTGGCGGACATGCACAAGAACACGGTGGAGATGCGCCGCCTCTTTGATCTGCCCACCGGTCATCTGGGTAATGCGGATGAGATTCTGGCACGCGCCAACGAAGCGCTGCTGAATATCAGCCTGCAACAGGCACAGAAATCCAACGAGCTTGAACTGCAGAACCGTGAACTGGCGCAACAAGCCTCCACCGATTCCCTCACCGGTGCCGCCAACCGGCGCACGTTTAATGAATTCATCACCGAGGAGTTTGCCAAGGTCACCGCCCAAGGCGCTCCTGTATCGCTGCTTTTCATTGATGCGGACAAGTTTAAAAGTTTCAATGATACCTATGGCCACCTGATCGGGGACCGCGTGCTCATTGAGGTGGCTGCGAACCTGAAAAAGACAGCCCCGCAAGGGTCACTGGTGGCTCGCTACGGCGGGGAAGAGTTCGCCGTGGTGATGCCCGATACGATTCGAGTCAATGCCGCCCAAATCGCCGAGAGCACCCGCAAACTCATTGAAGATTCCCCCATTCACACCGATGATGGTCGCAAGCTCAAGGTGACCGTCAGCATCGGCGTGGCCACGCATGACGGACAGTTTTTTGCCAATGTGGAACAGTTCATCAAGGCAGCGGACCAGGGTGTTTATGCCGCCAAAGCCTCGGGACGAAACTGTGTCAGAGTCTTTGCCCCCAAGCCCAAAGCAGCGTCAGTCACAGGCACAGGCGGAGCCAGCACCGCACAGAATGCGGCATGAAATGTATCGTTCTATCAAAGCGACCCTGACCAGTTGGCCGGGCACATGAGCACGGGCAGGTCGGCAGCGCGGATGATGGCAGTTGGCACATCCCCGGCAATCAGGCGTTTGAATGCCCCCTTGCTGGTCAAACCGATCACGATCATGGTGCATTCACGGGCATGCGCGGTGTTGAGGATGGCTTTGGGTACATCATCGGAAAAAAGCATCACTCCCTCAGCGTTAAGCCCCGCTCCTTTGAGGCCATCGATCAGCAGTTTGAGCGTTTGTTCCCCTCGGGCGCTGGCATCATCCTCGCTTTCGTCCTGATCCTTGACCTCCGCCACGTGAGCCACGAGCACATCCGCCTCCAGACGTTTGGCGAAGTCCGCCAGTGGAGCCGTAAGCTTTTCGCTTGCCCATGGGGAACTGACCGCAATCAACAGCCTGCTTTTGCTCAACTTTCAACTCCTTGCCCATACGAAATCATTATCCCCGGCCCATCTTGCTAAAAACTCATCATAAACACAAGGGCAAGAATCGCCAACTCGATCCAGCCCGACAGGGCAAATGCCTGCACTGCGGAAGAGATACTGGCCCCCTGCTCAAGGTTATGATGAACCGAGGATCATGGCTATATCCGTTGCGATGGTGGGATTCAGTTGCCAATTCCAGTTTCGGGATTCATAATGGTAAATCTACGAATTGTAATGTTCGGTCCTCGCTGGTGATACCCCGCAAGCCTGATTCAGATCGTCTGGGTTATTCATCAGGCTTCTATTGACCTGAAGCTCCGCTTCATGAGGTGTGCATGGCTCGCAAGCAGAAGAAGCTCGGTGAAATTCTCAAAGAGTGGGGCCTGCTCAATGACAAGCAATTGGATGAGGCTCTGAAAATTGCCAAGGTCCAGGGCAAGCGCATCGGGGAGGTACTGGCCGACCGCAACTTCGTCACCGAGTCCAACGTCGCCAAAGCGCTGGCCAACCAATACGGCCTGGAATTTATCGATCTGGACAAGCCTGATGCCATCACCCGCGACAATGTGAAGCTCATTCCTCAGGAACTTATTCGCAAGCATCTCATCCTGCCGCTGGAGAAAAAAGGCGGCAAACTGCGTCTGGTGATCCACGATCCGATGGACATCGAATCCATCGACACCCTGCGCTTCCGCCTCAATGCCGACCTTGATCTGGTTCTGGCCGCCAAGGGCAAAATCAAGGAAACCATCGAGCGCATGTTCAGCGAAAGCAGGTCGAGCATCGATGAAGCTGTGAAGTCGCTGTCCATCGATCTTTCGCAGCAGTCGATCGACTTGGCCAACCTCGGCGAACAGATCGGCTCCACCGAAGGCGAAGATGCCAGTGCCCCAGTCATCCGTCTCGTGAACCAGATCATCGACGATGCGGTCAACAGTCGTGCTTCTGATATTCACATCGAACCTTTTGCCAACAAGGTTCGCTTGCGTTTCCGTATCGATGGTGTGTGCGTGGAGAAAGACCCCCTGCCCAAACGGGTGCAGGCAGCTGTCATTGCCCGTGTGAAAATCATGTCCGGGATGCGCGTCGAGGAAAAACGAGTTCCTCAAGACGGCCGTATTAAAAAGAAAACCGGTACTGAGATCATCGACTTCCGCGTGGCTGTGTGCCCCAGCTACCATGGCGAATCGGTGGTCATGCGTATTTTGCGTCCTGAATCAGCCAAGATCGGTTTGGCTCGACTGGGCATGCGTGAGGATACCCTCGAACAGTTCAACCGCATTATTCGCCGGCCTAACGGCATCTTCCTGGTCACCGGTCCCACGGGTTCGGGCAAAACCACCACGCTCTACGGTGCATTGGACACGCTCAACCGCCCTGATAAAAAAATCATCACCGCTGAGGACCCGGTGGAATACATGATTAAGGGCATCAATCAATGTCAAGTCAACGAACAGGTGGGCCTGACGTTTGAAAAGATTCTGCGAGCCATGCTGCGTCAGGCACCCAACATCATTCTCGTGGGTGAAATCCGTGACAAGGCCGTAGGCGAAGTGGCGGTGCAGGCAGCCCTCACAGGCCACCTGGTGTTCTCCACGCTGCACACCAACGATTCACCCAGCGCCATCACCCGTATGATCGACATGGGCTTGAAACCCTTCCTGGTGGCCAGCTCTATTCAAGCTGTGCTGGGTCAGCGTCTGGTGCGATTGCTGTGTCCCAAATGCAAGGAGCCGGACACCGAACCCGATCCTCGCCTGATGAAACTGGTGGGACTCTCAGCACGCGATCTGGATGGCAAGACCATTTACAAAGCAGTGGGTTGCCCGGATTGCAACAACACCGGATACCGTGGTCGGCAGGGTATCTACGAATTGATGCTCATGAACTCGGAAATCCGCGAACTGGCGTTCAAACGCTCGCCGGTGTCGCATATTCGTACCGCTGCTCTGGCTTCAGGCATGCGCAACCTGCTGGGCGATGGCCGATTGAAAATCCTTGATGGTTTCACCACCATGGACGAAATCTCCCGCATCACTCAGGTTGAAGGCCTGATCGACATGGAGGAGGAAGAAGCCCCCGCAGCGGTGTAACTGAAGGTTAGCACTGCGACCCGTTCTGTCTTTAACTGATATTGGGTGGGTCTACGAGCTCCGCGAGCGGACTCACCATCACCGAAAATGCCGCGTGGCCGAATGATCGTATTGCCCCCTTAACGGAATCAACAATGTCCACGATTCACATTGACCGCCTTCTCGACACCGTCGTCAAACAGAACGCCAGCGACTTGCATTTGACCGTCGGCAAACCTCCGACTCTGCGCATTCGCGGCAGGCTTGTCGAACTGCGCACCAAGGTGCTCGAACCGGCGGACACCATGGCCCTCATGAAATCCATCGCCCCCGAACGCTCGCAGACCGAGCTTCAGGAAGAAGGCGGCTCCGACTTCGGCTTTGCCTACGGCGATCTTGCACGCTTCCGCGTCTCCATCTTCAAACAACGCAGCAACGTCGGCGTGGTTTTGCGACTGATCCCCAACAAACTGCTCTCCTTTGAGGACATCGGCCTACCCGTTATCGTCAAGGAGCTGTGCCGCCGCCCCCGTGGTTTGTTCCTGGTGACCGGACCGACCGGATCGGGTAAAACCACCACTCTGGCGACGATGATCGACCATATCAACGACAATTACGACCGCCACCTCATCACCATTGAAGACCCCATTGAGTATTACCACGGCCATAAAAAGAGCATCGTCAACCAGCGCGAAGTGGGCAACGATGTACCGAGCTTCGCCGAGGCCTTGCGACGAGCCTTACGACAGGACCCGGACGTGATGCTCGTGGGCGAAATGCGCGACTTGGAAACCATCGAGGCTGCCATCCGCGCTGCTGAAACTGGCCACTTGGTATTCGGCACCCTGCACACCACCGGTGCGGGCGGTACCATCAACCGTATTGTCGATGCCTTCCCCGTTGCCCAGCAGAACCAGATCCGTGTACAGCTTTCCACCTCCCTCATGGCTGTGTTGAGCCAGCAATTGCTCCCTCGCATTGACCGCAAGGGCATGGTTGCTGCTTATGAATTTTTGGTGGTCACCCCCGCCATCGCCAACCTCATTCGCGAGAACAAAACCTTCCGAATCGACTCCGCCATTCAAACCGGCAAGAAATTCGGCATGCAGTTATTGGACGACCACCTTTGGGAGATGTACTCCAAAGGCTGGGTGTCCGCAGAGGAAATGGTTGACAAGAGCCGAGACTCTTCAGCAGTGATTGAAAAAATCCACCGGGCTGGCGGCAAGGTCGGCCGTACCGAATTGGACCTTGAAGATGTCGCTGAGAAATAAAGCACACGAAATTACACAAAACCCCAACACATCTGGAGTCACTCTTCGAGGGTGATTTCTCACAAATCAACCACCTTTCCTGTGTGAAATATTCGTAAGGATTTCAACAAACCTCTTGCAGGCCAAACACCCAACATTTATTGTGAACCCCTAAACAATCATTAATCGCAGATCACATTATCCATTATTTTGTATGAAATACCGACTGTCTATACATAAATAATGATACTTTTGACTTGCGATCGGTCGAAATCAGTCTAGGATATATATGTTGACCTTACGAGCTTCATCGCCAAACCTACATGAATCAACAACAGTTGTAACAAGAAGCGAGTCGCCTTCACGAAATACTAACCATGACTTACGATGATTTTGATTGGACACATGGTTTTTTGAATAAAGATATGTGCGGTAATGTACGGATCTAAGCCTCGATAGAAGTTTGAATATCAGGGGATCTGACCATGGCAGAAAAGCCCACCGGCAAAGGCCCACCTAAACTCGATGTGACCGAACTTAAAGGTCAACGTCTGGGGCGCATCCTTACCAAAATGGCCAAGGTGAACCGTGATCAGGTTCACGAAGCCTTGCAGCTTCAGCAGCAACAACGACGACCGCTAGGTCAGCTTTTGATTGAACTGGGTTATATTGTTGAGACCGACCTCAACATCGCTCTGGCAGCCCAGCAAGGCATCGAAGCGACTGATCTGGGTTCCATGAATATTTCCCAGGATGTGGCCAAGATCCTCCCAGCCGAGACCGCCAAAGCCTATCAGGTGCTTCCCATCCGTTATGACGCGGGTAGCCGTACCCTGACGGTAGCACTCAAAAACGCCAACAATTTCCGAGCCATTGATGACCTGAAGATGCTCATGGGTTACAACGTGCGACCGGTCATCGCCGATGCTGCCCAGATCGACAAGCAGATGGCCAAGCTCTATGGGGGCGACCATCAGGAAGAATCCCTCACCAGCCTGATCGGTGAACTCTCTGGCGATGCCAAGCTCGAAGCCCTCAAAGACCGTGGCCAGTCCATCGACCTTGACACCCTTCTCGAAGCTGCTGATGACAACAAAGTCAAGCGTCTGCTGAACCTCGTACTGATGCAGGCAATCAAAGACAAAGCTTCCGACGTGCATTTCGAGCCCTTCGAAGATGAATTCAAGATGCGTTACCGCATCGATGGTGTGCTTTATGACATGATCCCCCCGCCCAAATACCTGGCGATGCCGATCGTCAGCCGTATCAAGGTTATGTCGAATCTGGACATTGCCGAGCGTCGCCTGCCTCAAGATGGCCGAATCGAACTGACCGTCAACAACGCTCCGGTGGATTTGCGTGTGGCTGTGCTACCCACCATGTTCGGTGAATCGGTGGTCATGCGTGTGCTGGATCGGTCCAACGTCCAGCTAGATCTGGAAAAGCTCGGTCTGCGCCATGAAGACCTGGACATCTTCCGCCAGCTCCTCAATAAGCCCAACGGCATCGTCATCGTCACTGGCCCC
>JAAUTM010000041.1 GCA_012031455.1 Phycisphaerales bacterium | reverse complement strand
GGGACGGGGAACCAGCCGAGGTGGTAGAGTTGGCTGCAGCAGGGTGCTTGGGAAACTGGTGGATCCGGTTGAACCTGAGGAACCGGGGGCGCGGACGACAGTGGGCGGATTTTTGGGGTCCACCTCAACCCGGAAGAGATGTTGCCGCGACAGGTTGCGGATATCAATGCGCACGGGTGTATTGTCCGGCAAAAGGGAGGATGTCACAAGCAACTGACTTGCCGGGTTTATCGGCATATCCGACGAAATTCACGAACAATGATTCGAGGTTGCCCGGGGAAAATCAGCAGGGGCATTTGACGCTGAGCTCAAAATCGGCGATGATTCTGGGCTACCCGCAGACGGATGGGTCTGGGGTTTTGTCCAAGGATTTGCGTCATGAGCCAAAGCATTGTCCCCGGAACGAAAGTGCAGATCAAACTCGTCAAGTCGCCGACCAGCGCGGCTGCGAAGAAAACCATTGTCCGTCTGCTCCGCAAGGATGCAGCCGTGATGGGCAATGCCGATCGCCTGCGCAAGGCTCGCAAGACGCACACCACCGAGCACCCACGTGGCGGGCGGATGTGGTCGGTGCGTGTCCCGGCCATCGAACCTGTGCAACTCACACCCGGCACCACCGGCACGATTGTGGCCAGCCTCGATGTGCTGACCGACCTCAAGTCCATTGCCCGTTTTGTGGAAGTCACCCCGGCCTGAAGCATTCATATCCGGGGGCTCTGATATATAACCCTCTACTCTCGGGAGAGTCGGAGTACCCTCTTCGCTCAAAACAGGGTGAGGGCGTGGCTTTTTTGGGTTATCCTATATATCAAGGTCTTTTCGCTCTTCGGCCCTCACCCGGCCTCTCCGCCCCGGGGGACTCGGCCACCCTCTCCCAAGAGGAGAGGGGTTTCTCAGAGGCTTCATCTCCGAATGTCGATCCCACAATCCATTTATCACTTCAAGCAGTGATTCCACCATTATCGCTCAGCCCCTTCCACTGCGCCAACCAAGGCAGAATGTAGCGTCCCTCATGGAACCGGGCGATGGTCCACAGGTAGGCGGATTCACGCAGGTTGTCGGGTTTCCAAAGATCAAACATTGCCAGCATTCGCCCATCGGGCAGAGTTTGTAAAAAGTACTTTGTGCGCCCCAGGTCAGTTCGGGCTGAGGGCCATCCTGACAGGGGTTGTCCAGTTCCGTCCACGGCCCCCAGATGTTGTCGGCCACGGCTGAACGTGCCGCATTGGGTGCCCAGCCGGTGCAGCCAGAGGCAAGATACCAGTATCGACCCTGACACCGGGCGATGGCGTGAGCTTCCATCCGACGATTGGGGAACAGCACCTTGCACTCATCGCTGAAACTGCGGTAATCATCACTGAGTCGGGTCAGCATTGCGGTATCATTTTTATCCGTAGAACAAAGGTGATAGGCACAGCCATCGTCATCCACAAATACCGTCTGGTCCCGGCTGTCCCTGCCGGAAGGGCGGGTTGTCGCGAGGTAACGAAACGGTCCCTGCGGGTGTTCGGCGATGGCCACACCGGTGGCAGCCAGTCCATAATCAGCTCGATCGATGTGCATCCACATGACAAAGGTGCCTGATTGCCGGTGATGAATCACCTTGGGTCGTTCGAGCACATTGCCGGGGTGAAGATCTTGAAAGGGGGAATCGGGCATAGCCGAAAGCGCTAAGCCTGTTCGTTCCCAGTGAAGCAGATCGCGTGACCGATAGCAGGCCACGCCCACGACATCAGCCCTGGCCATCATGATTCCCCGGGCGTTTTTGGTTTGGTAGGTGGGGTGGATTTGTCTTCGCCGTACCAGTACCACCAGCCATCAACGAGCAGCAGCCCGCCGCCATGGGCCTGAATAGGTTGTCCTTGGATATCGTTCCAGCAGGTGCCGTTGGGGTGCATGGTAAACCTTTGCAGGGGACAGGGAGGGTAACAATTCACTTGGGCGGAAATAATAAGGAGACAGGCCGGACTTGTAAAAAAAGCGAGAGCAATATGATTCACATTCAGAATGTATGAATTCCCCAATCTCTGGGCGAGAAGGGTTTCACAGGCCCAATTACAAATTGACGCCGTTTGTCATTTCAGTGCTGATTCAAGCCAGGGGAGGAATTCACTTTTGGGACAAAGCCGCTGCGCTGAGCGAGGACCTTGCCTTCGGAAGAAACGAGGATAAAGGTGGGGATGTACTGCACACCATATTTTTGCGAAAGCTCGTTTTCCGCCTGGCCGGGGCTGGTCAGGTCCACCTTCAGGGTCACGAATTTTTCCGTGAGCATTTGCTGTACAGCCGGGTCAGGCAGGGTTTGTTTTTTCATGTCCTGACAGGGTGGACACCAGTCTGCGGTGAAATTGATGAGCATGGGTTTGCCCCCGGCAGCAGCATCGGATTGTGCTGCGGGAAAGTCCTTCACCCATGGCGTGGGATCATGTGCCGCTGTGCCACTGTCACAACCGGCCAGGTTGAAAACCAACATGGCAGCGGCGAAGCAGAGTACCCACGGGGTTATCGATAGTGCCCATGAACGATTGAATTGTTGGCTCATCATTTCATTATAGGCGGCTTGCATCTGGGCTTGTACGTGACCACGATGGTCAAGTTAAAGGAATAAGGCTCTGTTTCTAAACGCCTTGTACGATACGAGCCGCGACCGTAAGGGAGCGGTTTTGTTATCAAATCGTTCATTCGAACCACCGCTCCCTTACGGTCGCGGCTCGTCTTGAGACAGAGCCTAGCCTTGATGACTCTTATTTGAAGCTGGCGGCAAGGAAGGCCACGAACAATACGAAGGCAACCACCCAGCCGGTGAGTGCGACGTAGAAGAGAGGCTGGTAGTAGTAAGGCAGCGTCGGGTCCATCAGCGGCGGCTTTTTGTCGGCGGGTGACGATTGGACATCAGGCTCCGGTTCCGGTTTGATCTCCGTGCCTTCAGCCAGTACCGAGAGCTTGCCGATGTCAAATTTCTGGCGTGCCTGAATGGGTGCCTCGCCACGGGCCACGGCTTCGAGATCCGTGAGCAAATCGGAGGTCGAGTTGTAGCGCTGTTTACGATCCTTGGCCATGCAGATTTCGATGATCTCGCACAACCCGGTGGACAGTTTCGGATTGATTCGATCCGGCGGGGTGAGTTCGCTCTTGAGATGCTTGTGCATCACCGCAGATGGATTAGGCCCATCGAAGGGCACCTGCCCGGTCACCATGTGATAAAACGTGGCACCCAGGGAGTAAATATCCGAGCGGAAGTCGATATCCACTTCCCCACGAATCTGTTCCGGGGCGATGTAGTAGGGCGTCCCGTAGGCTTTGCCTGCCTCAGCCTCAGCAGCCTCGACATCGGACACTGCTCGTGCCAGCCCCATGTCCGCCAGCTTGGCGACCCCTGCACTGGTGAGCATGATGTTTTTGGGTTTTACATCCCGGTGGATGAATCCGGCTTTGTGAGCGTGATCCAGAGCGCGGGTGATCTGCAGCACGATCTCCAAGGCATCCCGTTCCTTGAAACGTCGGCCGGAGGAGATCATGTCAAATACCGTCTGACCCTGAACATACTCCATCACGAAAAAGTTGTATTCCCCGGCCTTGCCTACATCAATGGCCTGCACGATGTTGGGATGGTTCAGCTTTGCAGCGGCACGGCCCTCGGCATAAAAACGTTCAACGAATTCCGTGTTATTGGTGTAGCGTTTGGGCAACACCTTGATGGCCACCACTCGGTCGAGGCTCAATTGTTTGGCCTTGTACACCGTGGCCATGGCCCCAGCGCCAAGTTTTTCAAGCACTTGATAACCGGGAATCTGCTGGGTGGGTTTGGATTCTTCCACCAGCGGACGAAGGCGTTGGAGCTGACGGGTGGTGATGATGCCGTTTTCGACCAGCAGGTCGCCCAGACTCTGCTGATTCAAATCCCGATTGTTGCGAAGATCCAGCAGTTCCTGCACTTCGCTTTCGCTGGCCAGACCTTTTTCCACCACCAGCCTGCCGAGGATGGTGTCAAAATTGGTCAGCCCCGAAGCATTGCTTCGACCTGCGGCATGGGTCTTGCCGGAGGAAGTGGCTGCGGATTGGGGTAGGGATTCATCGCCCATGACGGGTCAGCGCTCACTCAATGTGGTCATCAACTGCAACATGCACTTGTTCAATCACACCCTGACACATCCCTGATTTCCATGCAGCAAAGTCATTCGGCACAGCACAGTAGAGGCAACATACACCCGAGTCAACCGTGAAACTGACTCCCAGTGCATGTCCTCCCTTAAGCTATCGGACGAATCGGCCTTGATCTTCCATCGAATCCCGGATTTTCGCGTGATTGGGATAGCACAATCCCCGCCGATTACACCACGAAATATTTAGCAGCCGGGTGATGCACGATGATGGCGCTGGTGGACTGTTCGGGGTCGATCTGCCAGTTTTCGGTAAGCACACAGCCGATGCGATCGGGCTTGAGCAGACGGAACAATTTTTCCTGATGGCTCATGTCCGGGCAGGCCGGGTAACCAAAACTGTAACGGGACCCTCGGTAGGCTTGAGTAAACAGTTCACGTATGCGGGGGGAATCGTCACCGGCAATGCCCAGTTCCTGGCGCATGCGTTTATGCCAGTATTCCGCCAGGGCCTCGGCACATTCCACCCCCAGACCGTGCAGGTACAAATATTCCTGGTACTGGTTGCTTTCAAACAATGCCTTGGTTTTTCGACTGACATCGCTGCCAACGGTCACACACATCAGCCCCAGCACATCGCGCTGCGGGTCGCTGGTCGGTCGAAAATAATCACTCAGGCACAGTCGCTGCCTCGAAGTCTGACGGGGAAAGTCAAAGCGTTCGATTTCAAGCTGCGGGTTGGCCGGGTCATACACCACCACATCATCGCCATCGGCTGCAGCAGGGTAATATCCATACACCACCTTCGGTGTCAGCAGCTTTTCATTTTTACATTGTTCAACCAGCCGTTTGAAAATCGGCTCAACTTCATCTTCCAATTGTCTTTCAAAAGCATCGTCAGACCGCGGGCCTTTTTTGAACTGCCATTGCCCACGATACAGCGCCACCTTATTCACAAAGGGAGTGATGTCTTCAAGCCGGATGCCTTCGACCACCCGATCGCCCCAATACGGCGGCGTGGGTACATTGGCCTTGACCAGTTCCGCACCGCTGGCCGTGGCTGCACTGCCGCTGGGTGCACAGGCTTTGCCCCCGGTCACCGTGTTTGTGATCGTGGCTGTGGCGCTGGCGAGGCTGGTCGATGCCGCATCACTGGCTTGGCTGCCGCAATTTTATCTTCTGCATCCGCACGCTTGGCCAGCCGGGCCTCGATTTCCTCATCCAACAAGGCAGTCTTTCCAGCCACCAGATGATCCATGATGCGCAGACCTTCGAAAGCATCGCGCCCGTAATACACGCTGCCTTTGTAGGTGTTGCGCAGATCGTTCTCACAATAATGTCGTGACAAGGCGCCCCGCCCAACACCACCGGCACCGTGATATCCAGGCTGTTCAGCTCCTCCAGGTTTTCCTTCATCACCTGCACCGATTTCACCAGAAGCCCTGACAACCCGATTGCCTGTGCCCCGGTCTTGCGCCACGCTTCGATGATGTTCGAGATCGGCTGCTTGATGCCAAGGTTGTGCACCGTGTAGCCGTTGTTGCTGAGTATGATGTCCACCAGGTTTTTGCCGATGTCGTGTACATCGCCCTTGACCGTGGCCAGTACGATGATGCCCTTGCTCTGACCTTCAATTTTTTCCATGAACTGCTGCAGGTGTGCCACGGCCATCTTCATCACTTCCGCCGACTGCAACACAAACGGAAGCTGCATCCGCCCGGAGCCGAAAAGCTCGCCCACGGTCTTCATCCCCGCCAGCAGGTGATCGTTGATGATCGCCAGCGGGGTGTATTGGACGCGGGCTTCATCAAGGTCCTCGATCAAGCGGCGTTTTTCACCGTCGATGATGTGCCGCTGCAGACGCTCCTCGATGGGCAAGGATTCCATCGCCGGGGCTGCCTCGGCCTTGCCCTTGGCATCGCTGCCATCATCGGGGAACAGGTCGATGAATCTTTGCAGAGGGTCGCCGTTTGCCTCAGGCATGGCTATGCCCTGACTTTGAGGAGTACGACGATCGTAAATCAGGTCCAGTGCGGCCTGCCACCGGGCATCGTCGATCTTGGTGCGGGGCAGAATCTTCGACACATGCAGAATCGCGCTGGTCAATCCCGCAGCCATGAGTTCATGCAGAAAGACACTGTTGAGCACCACCCGTGCTGCGGGTTTCAAACCAAAGCTCACATTCGATAGCCCGCAGGTGATCTGACAATGTGGGAAAGTCTCCGCAATGAGCCGGGTGCCTTCGATGGTTCCAGGGCGCTGCGACGATCTTTTTCCATGCCCGTGCTGATAGGCAGCACCAGCGGATCAAAGAAAATATCCCGCTCATCTAACCCCAGTTGATTCACCGCCAGGTCGTGCATTCGACGAGCGATATCGATCTTGCGCTGCGCGGTGCGAGCCATGGCTTCCTGCGGGTCTTCATCAATACACCCCAGTACCATGGCTGCGCCATAGCGTCTGGCCAGTCCGATCATGCGGGCAAATTTTTCCTCGCCTTCCTCCAAATTCGCTGAGTTCAAAATGCACTTGCCCCCCGCACATTTCAAGCCCGCTTCCAGCGTCCCCGGCTGGGTCGAATCCAGCATCATCGGCAGATTCACCTGCCTGACAAACCGCGTGACAATCTCACGCATGTCCCTGGCATTGTCGCGCCCGGCATAATCCACATTCACATCAATCAGGTGCGAACCCTCACGCCCCTGTTCCCGTGCCAGGCTCACCATCGCATCCCATTCCTCAGCTTCGAGGGTCTTTTTGAAAGCCCGTGATCCCGAAGCATTGGTGCGCTCACCGACGTTGAGGGTTGAGTTATCCTGCCGATAATCCACCGGCTCATAGAGTGACGAGCAGGCAGGTTTCCATGTCACTTTTTCCAGCCGGGGGGTCGGGATGTCTTTGATCAGATCTACCAAGGCCCGCAGGTGTTCGGGCGTGGTCCCGCAGCAGCCGCCGACGATGCTCACCCCATGCTCGCCGATGAACCGGGCCAGCGCCTGTGCAAAAGGCTGCGGCCCCAGCGGGTACTCGGTACGGCCATCCACGAGCACCGGCAGCCCGGCGTTGGGTTGCACACTGATATGCCTTGGCCAGTGCCGACCCAGCCAGTGCACATGCTCGGTCATTTCCGTCGGGCCGGTTGCGCAGTTGAGGCCCAGCGAAAAAATTGGAAATGGTTCCAGTGCCACTGCAGCAGCGCTGATTTCCGTCCCCAAAAGCATCGTGCCGGTGGTCTCGATGGTCACCTGTGCCATGATCGGAATATCGCCCTGTCCATTGGGTAACAAGGGCTTTAAGCCGCGCTCCTGCAAGGCATCGACACAGGCACAGATGGCGCACTTGACCTGCAAAATATCCTGTGCCGTTTCAATGAGCAGGGCATCGACCCCGCCATCAAGCAGGCCGCGTACCATTCCGTGTACGAATCAAGCATCGTATCCCAGGTGGTGTTGCCAAGCGTCACCAGCTTCGTGCCCGGCCCAATTGAGCCAGCCACAAAACACTTGCGCCCCGGCTCCTGAGCCTCCACCGCCTCGCAAGCCCGGCGGGCAATCTGCGCAGCGGTTCGATTGATTTCCCGGCAGCGGTCCACCAGATCGAACTCGACCAGCACCAGCTTGCTCCCGCCGAACGTGTTGGTCTCCACCACATCCGATCCGGCCCGCAGGTAATTCTCGTGGATCGTCTGGATCGCCTCCGGACGGGTCAGGTTCAGCACCTCGGTGCAGTTTTCCCGCCCCAGGTAATCACGTTCGATTTCCAGCGGTAACCGGTGCACCTGCGTGCCCATCGCCCCGTCGAACACCAGCACCCGCTTCTTGAGAATTTCCAGCCATGGATGCATAGATACTTGGCCCTTTCTTAATCATCCGCTTATCCGGATGAAATGATGATAACCGGCTTCCGGTCAAAGGCAAGCCTATACGGTAACATCATGACCACTGTCCGGTCTGGAACCTGGGAGCAACACAATGGAATGGTGGCAGGCAGTTATTTTGGGCATTGTTGAAGGGTTGACCGAATATTTGCCTGTGAGCAGCACGGGGCATTTGCTGCTGGCCCAGCGGGCGATGGGGCTGGAGCAGACCGATGCTGCGGATGCGTATGCGGTGTGCATACAATCGGGGGCGATCCTGGCGGTGCTGGGGCTGTATTGGCATCGCATGAAGCAGATGACCCGGGGGCTGCTGGGCAAAGATACGCAGGGCCGGGCACTTTTCATCAACATCATCACGGC
>JAAUTM010000040.1 GCA_012031455.1 Phycisphaerales bacterium | reverse complement strand
AGGGGCCGGGGCAGTGATGATGCCTTGGATCGTTGCCATGGTCCGCCTGGGTGGCCTTCGATCAAACTCTGGGGGGGTCTGGCCGTCATGCTTGGACTGGCCAGCCTGTGCATGATGCTGATTGTGCATCCGCAATGGTCGGACCGTGAACTGCTGCCATATCCCATGGCCCGGTTCGTGGAGGAACTGACCGAACTGCGGGATAATCGCCCGTTCCCGGCGATTGCTTACTCCCGTCTGTTTCAGTTAGGCTTTGGCCTGATGGTGCTGCTGCATCTGCTCAACGGCTTGCATGTCTGGTTCCCTGCCTTTTTTCTGCATATCCCCCTGCGGTTTGATTTCACCAGCCTGCAGGTAATCCTTCCTCATATGGCCAAATCGGAGCAGACTGCTGCACTTTTCAACCCGCGATTTGTTCCCAGTGTCATTGCCTTTTCGTTCTTTCTCACAAGTTCTGTTTCCCTTTCCGTGGGATTGGCGATGCCTCTGTGGGCTTTCGTATACGGAACCTTGGTGGCTTATGGCGTGACCATGCAGGGCCGCACATCCGACTTCAGCCAGCACAATCTATCGCTGGCCGGTGCGTGTCTCGGCATAGCGTTGATCTCACTCTATGCCGGTCGAAGGCATTACTGGGATGTGACCCGCGGAATGGTGGGCCTGCCGACCTTATCCGCCCCGCCACGGTATTGCCTCTGGGCGGCTCGATTTCTGATAGTGCTGGTGACCGGGTGCGTGCTCTGGCTCACGCAGGCAGGGTTGGATTGGGTCCTGGCCCTGCCGCTGATCCTGCTGATCCTTGCGGATTATCTGGCCATCGCCCGGGTCAATGTGGAAACCGGGGCCATCGTGGTTCAGCCACGCTGGATCACTGTTTCGATTCTGACCACGCTTTATGGCATCGAAGCGATCGGTCCCACCGCCTACATCATTCTGAGCATGGCTTCGGTACTTCAGCAGATCGACTTGCGCGAAGTGGTCACCGCCATGTTCGCTAATGCCCTGCGTCTGGGCCAGCGAACCGGGCAAGTGGCTCCCCCGCGCCTAGGACCCATGCTGGCTGGGACCTTTATCATGGGCGGACTGGTCGCTCTGGTGATGACCCTGACCCTCCAATACAACTTTGGCCTCTCCCCTATGGATCGGCACGCGCGTGGATTTGTTTCTCAATTCACCCTGGATCGCACCACCACTCATGTTGCCGAGTTATCCTCCACCGGGCGACTTGAAAATTCCATGCAGTTGGAGGGAATTAACCGCATTCTTCATGCCCAGCCGGTGATGGATTCCGCGCTCTGGCTGGGGTTGGGCATCGTGCTGGTCATCCTCTGTGCCCTGGCACGACTGCGCCTGCACTGGTGGCCGATTCATCCGGTGATATTCGTCTTCTGGGGAACCTGGCCTGCCGGAATTTTCGGCTACTCGTTTCTGCTGGGTTGGCTGATTAAGTCCGCTCTGGTCAAATGCACCGGCAGCAAGGGCTATCATCAGGCCAAGCCGCTGATGATCGGTATCATCGCCGGGGAACTGACCATGAGTTTGGTGCTCGTTGTGATCGGAGCCACATACTACCTTGTCACCGGCCTGTCCCCGCCGCTCTACACCGTGTTTCCGGAGTAAGCTTTGCAACATGAAACTGACCGTTGGCATCGCCACCTGGAACCGTGCGGAACTACTGGCCCAAACCCTCGAGGGGCTGACGAAACTACGCGTGCCCCAGGATGTGCAATGGGAGGTCTTGGTCTGCGATAACAACAGCACCGATCACACACGATCCATTGTCGAAAAAGAAATTGCATCAGGTCGGCTACCCCTTCGCTATCTGCACGAACCCAGGCAGGGGCAGGGAAACGCCCACAACCATATCGTGGCGGAAATGACCGGCGACTGGCTCATGATCCTGGATGATGATGTACTGGTCGATCCCGATTGGATGGTTGTGTATGTTCAGGCAATTGGGCGCTACCCCGCCGCTGGTTGCCTGGCTGGTCAGGTGTTGCCATGGACGCAATGGGAACCCCGTGGCTCACGCGCTTATCTGCTGGAGCAATTTCCCTGGGTGCAGGCGGTGTTGCGTTTTGAGACGGATATCCCCGTCACACGCGGCTGCGGGAAATACCCACATGGTCCTAACATGGCTTTCCGTGCCGATGTGCTGCGGGAAAAAAGCTTCGACCCCCACAAAGGTATGAAGGGCAAACAACGTGGTCTGGGCGAAGATACCGATTACGCCCTCTCCGTGGTGGACCGGGGTTACCAGGCCTGGCTCGTGGCCGCCAACAAAGTTCGCCATTACATCCCCTCACGAGCGGGCCGGGTTGCGCTGGTTTTGTCACTGGCATTGTGCTTCAGGGCGATTGTATTTATTGGAAAAGGGGCCAGCTCCGGCAGGTGGCGGAGGCTTGCGACTCTGGCATTACAAACTCATCACCCGTCTGCTTTTGTTGTCGCTGTGGCGCCGATTCGTTGGCCGAAAAAAACAAGCCTACGAAACCCTGGCAGAAGCCTGCACCCAGTGGGGCTATCTGCAGGCCAGCAGGCAACAGGCTCCGTGACATTTCACTTTCACTCTGACCTGCCCGCAGCTTTTTCCAGCAATTTGAGCAAGGTCCCGCCCGGGTCCGGGTCGATTTGCGCTAAGGCCTTGTCACGTCCCCGTAAACCCATCGATTGCCACTGATCCCGCTTTTGCCAGGCACGTTCCAAAGCATCCCCGACACTGCGGACATGCGGAAAATCCGCCACCCAGCCTGTTATACCTTCTTCGATCCACTCAGCCACACCGCCCACATCCGTGCCGATGCAAGGCCTGCCGCAAAGCATCGCCTCCACAATCGTCAGTGGCGCCGCCTCCATCCGTGAAGGCAGTAGAAGCGCGTGATGCTCCGCCCACACCTTGCGAATGTCGGATTGATGACCGCAATGCTCCACACGCTCCGCTATGCCCAGATACCCTGCCAGTTCCATCACATACCGGTCATGCGGCCCGGTACCGATGATGCTCAGCTTCCAGTCACGATTTTTCCAGCGCTCGTCCGCCAGTGCCCGTAATCCCAGGTCATGCCCCTTGTGTACCACCGCCACCCGTGCCACCGTCGCCAGTCGCAACGTCGTGCCCCCGGCCAGGAACTGCCGAGCTGTCCGCAAGGTTCACTGGATTCCGCAACACCAGTGCCTGTGGCAGCGCTTGGGCAATCTGACACTCCACCACTTTTTTCTGGCGCTCACTGACGAATGCCAGGGAAGCCACCCGAGCAAAAGCCTGGCGTGCTTTTTCGACATAACCATCGGGTAGAAAACGATCCTCCTGACTCAGATGACAGATCACCACCACCGGTATTTTTTCGCGCTGGAGGTATTTGAGCAGCCAGTCGAATTCAAAATGCTGGGTGATGCCATAGGTATCGCCCTGACTGATGCACACGACATCCGGGCGTGGCCGAAGCATTGCGCCAAAGACGGACAAACGGGGTGTCCAGCGCAGGGCCACATTGGGGTGACGAATGAAAAATCGCTGCTTGCGTAGGTTAGCATGCCCCACGAGTGAGGGATGTTCGATTATCCGCACCCCGGCGGCGTGTAACGGATCGAGTTTTGGCCGCGGCTGCTGCCAGTGGTGTACTGAAGCGGTGACATCGTGTCCCTGCCTTCGGGCCAGCAATGCTGCGACAGACCAAAGTTCCTCACTGCCGCCCCAGGCTGTGCCGTCGATCGTTGATAAAAACGCAATATTCATAAGGAGAAGATACCCATCATTCTTGCTGCTACGGTCACGCCCACCAGCGCCAAACTACAGGCAATTTTCTGCCGATGCGTCCAGTCTGTTGCCAGAGTCGTTTAGGGAGTTGCATACGAGTATCACAATCCATCAGCAATCGCCACGATTCACGATTGATGCCGACATGGCGCAAATACCTGCGCGCGTATTTGGTAGCCGTGGCATGATGGCCCGCACCCCAGGCAAGATGAGCCCAGGATCGGTACAGCTCCGGCGGAAGCATGGACACCGCCACGACCGGGTTATCCATATCAGGTTCTACGCCATACTTTGCGCGCCAAGCTTCCGCTCGGGCCCTGAGCACAATATCTGCTTGCTCAGCCGAGCGAGTCTGGCACACACTGCTTTCATGCACCCGGTAACGCAGCAAAGCCTCCGGTTGATTGGCGATCTTACCAAGCAGGCATAGGCGCAAGAATAAATCGTAATCCTCCGCCCATTGATATGCCCGTCGATAACCTCCCAGTTCCATCACCGGCTTTCGGGACATAATGACAGTCGGGTGCTGCAGGCAACAAACCCCCTCCATCAGAGTGCTTTCAACTTTCATCGGTTCATGAGGATTGGTGCGTACCTCAATGGGATCACCATCGCTGTCCATGAGTTCATAATCCGTCCCTGCCGCCAGGTAATCGGGGTGTTCCTTCATGAATGCCAGTTGCCGTTCGAAACGGGTTGGGTACGCCCAGTCGTCGGCATCCATGCGTGCGATCCAATCGGCCCGGCACAGGGCCAGTCCATCATTGAGCGCCCCCACGATGCCGGTGTTGGGCCTGCTGAGAATCTGAATCCGCTTGTCCTTATCCGCATACTTTTGCAGGATGCTCAGCGAATCATCTTTGGAGCCGTCATCGACGATGATGAATTCATAGTCACCGAAGGTCTGCGCAAGGATGCTTTCCACCGCAGCACCGACATAACGCTGGGCGTTGTACACGGGCATGAGCACGGAGATGGCGGGCAATTCGCTCATTGCATTATGTGAATAAATCAAACGTTGGTTGCGTGATGGGCCTGCGGTGCGATGGCCTGATGACGTAACCTTAATCGCTGCGGAAGTTGTGCCTGTGCAGCTTCAGTCAAGGTTTTTGCCGCAATGGCTGGTTGCATTTGTTTGAAAATCACTGGCTCAGGTATCGGTTTACCATCAAAGGGCGGCTGGCCGTGCCAAGCTCGAACCATCATGTCCGCCAGGGCTTGATCGTTCCCCAGAGGCACCAGTCCACCTGTGCATCCATCTTCCACCAATTCGTTGATACTAGCTCCATAGGTGCCGATCACGGGTTTGCCATGCATCAGACTCTCGATCACTGTATTGGGCAGATTATCCACCTCCGACGGCAACACTGTCGCCCAGGCACGCTTTAACACCGCGTACAACTGCGCTTTGGGCAATGGACCCAGCCAACGTATCCGACCGTTGTTGTCCTGCCATTGTTTCGATAGTTCTTTCATAGCTTCATACGGATGGTGTAATTGCCCCGCCAATATCACCTGCAATTCCGGGCATTGCTTCCACGCCAAGGGCAGTGCACGGCTCAACCAGAGCGTTCCCTTGCGCTGCCCCAGTAACCCGTAGTGAAACAAAAACTTGTTCGGCAGATCCACTGGCGGTTCGACCTGAGTTGAAGTCTCCCGAAACATCGGTGGACGAATCACCCCCACATTCAACCCATATTTAGCGCGGTAGTAGTCGGCCACCAGTTGACTGGGGGCATAAGCCAAATCCGCCCGGCGAATCGTCCAACGTTCGATCCGTTTAAGCAAACGCTGATCAGCATTTATCGCCAACTGATCCGCCTGGTTGTACAAATCCGTTGCACCACTGCAACGCACCAAAAGTGGACGATGCCGACGTTTGCGGATGAACGCACTGGCCTGACCGTATTCAGAGGCCTGCACGACATCAAAGGGTTTTTCCGCTTCGCGCGCCGCCAGGGCTGTTGCCAGCGCAGCCGGGCCTTCCAAATGCGTTCGTGCTTCCAGATAATATTCGTACAGCCGCCAGTGCAAACGCGTCAGACGAAACGCCCAGTACAAAGCACGATTACGCTTTCGGCCCACCCGATGCACCAACATGCCATCATGCACCAATCGCCCCGGCGGGTGCTCACTGAGCGTGAAAACTTCCACCTCATGACCGATATCAATCAGCGCCCGGCTGATGCGATACAGGTACGTCGCCAACCCGCCCGAGTCCTTCAACTCGGTGACGAATTCCGGGGTGACAAAGGCCCAGCGCATGTCGGCCATCCTCCATCGGTCCATGACAACCATCAAGACTTGGTTGCTGCTACCACGGCCTGTTCATCGCGCGTGAGGCGAAGCTTGCCATCGTCCCGCCCCAACGACACGATGTTTTCCACCATCGCTGCCAGATACCATTGCCCTGTGGCCAGCAGTTCACCCATCACTTTGGCCACGCCCTGGTAATACGCATGATCGTGCATCACCCAGCCCGCCCCCCTGGTCGCACCAGTCCGGCAAAGCGATCCACATCCGCCCGGCAACCTTGATAACTGTGATCCCCATCGATAAACACCAAATCAAACGGCTCGGTCGTCGGCAGTGCCACCTGTGTACTCAGTCCGCGCACCGGCACTACCACCTCACGCCAGGGTGCAATCGTTTCCTGAAATCGCGTCCAAGTGTCCCATTTGCCTTCCGACATCGCATCGTTGGCCCACGTGTCCACGCAGTACACCCGGCTTTTGCCATCCTGTTTGCCATGCCAGTACATCACGCGAGCCAGTATCGCCGTCGAAGCGCCAAGGTATGAACCGATTTCCAGAAATCGGCCCACTTGTCTTGATCGGTGAGCTTCCTCAAAAAGACACAAACGTTCGTTCACCGTCGTCTGCGTTGGTACATAGGCTGCTTCGCCCAACAGGTTCGCCAGCCGCTTTTCCGGGAACGCTGCACGCACCCCGTCGACGCAATCGTAAACGCAACTGGTTGTAGCGCGGCAGGGTAATCTTTTCGGGAATTGTTGAGCCATTCATTCATCGCCATGCGCTCCTCAATGGGGTCGAACCCCGATGGGTTTGGCGGGGACGCCACCGACAATGCTCCATGCTTCAACATCCTTGGCTACAACGGCACCAGCGGCCAATACAGCATGGTCACCCACGTTGACACCATCGAGCACCTTCACGCCCGCACCAATCCACACATCTTCCCCGATCGTGATTCCTTCGCAGGTTAATCCCTGATCCATCATGGGCTGTGCCGGATCTTCGATCCGATGGTTTGCGGGAATGATGACACAATGAGCAGCGATACGCGTTCGGCTGCCGATTTTTAATCCGCCATGCCCATACAAAATGGTATATGGATTCACGCTGACTTTTTCGCCGATATCAATATCGCCACCCATTGAGACGATCATGGCTCCGGTTCGAATTTCACAGTCTGTTCCCAATCGAACGCTCCCGGCTGCGATGGTGTCCAACCTATCATCATACCCAGTAGCGTGGCTGCAATCACCACTCGTGGCCAGACGACCGTTCCTTTGCCAAGCTGCACCCCGGCTTGACCCCAGACGCACGACTCCGAGTGCAATAGCACACGATCCTCCTGCATCTTCTGACGATAATATTCCCACGGCGACATGGCTGGAGCAGCTTTGTGTGTGACTTGATGATTTTTCCCAAACAATCTGAACCTCATGCCCTTTGGCTCCAGTTGCATGGCAAAATCACACAGCCTTGACTAGCACCCGGCACACGCCCGCTTTCAAACGTGTCGGTAAACATCACTTCCAGACGACCAGCATCATCCACCCGTTCGATGATCTGATACCCGTCGGCCACCGCCAGTTCGATAATGTAATTCGCAGGCACCAGCGGCAAATGCGGCACATGACAATGGACCGCCACTTTATCATTACCAACGTAACGCTGGTTACTATGGTATTGCGAATGAAATGCTACGACGCGCTGACGCTTTTCATTCAGCACGACCACCCCAACCTCAAAATCCTTGAAGTCGTCCAGCCCCTCCAGTTCGATTTCAAAATCAATACTGCCTCCGGTACGCATCACGTTGGCATGACCCTGTTCATCAGTAATACGCAAATTGGTAAACACCGGCGGACGATCCTTGTGCTGATACCTCGGACGTTCACGCAACGGCAGAGGCTTGGATTGCACCATACCCTCACCCAGATACAACCGTACGCCCTCCTCCGCGGTCAACGGCGGGGTGTTGGTGCCATCCTTCATGAACACCACCTTCTGGCACAAACTCAAAATGGTGTCCATGCTGTGGCTGACAAACAACACCGTACGCCCATGGCCCGCCACATCATTCATCTTGCCGATGCACTTGCGCTGAAAGTTCACATCCCCCACCGCCAGCACCTCGTCCACCACCAGCACTTCCGGCTCCAGATGAGCCGCCACCGCAAACGCCAGGCGTACATACATCCCGCTTGAATAATGCTTCACAGGCGTGTCGATGAACTTTTCCACCTCCGAAAACGCCACGATCTCATCGAACTTGCGCTGAATCTCCTTACGACTCATGCCCAGCATCGAGCCATTGAGATACACATTCTCCCGCACCGGTCAGGTCCGGTGAAACCGTGACCCACCTCCAAAGCCGT
>JAAUTM010000039.1 GCA_012031455.1 Phycisphaerales bacterium | reverse complement strand
GGATGAAACAGGCAACCATCAGCGACGCAGCAATTTGGGGAATTATTTGCTACCCCGGCAGGTCCGGGTGTGGCGGATAAGTGATGGTTCTTTTTATGGCACGAGCTCACCATTGAGCAGATATGTTCCACATGGAACATGCTCAATGGCCAGCAGCGCCGATAGTGCCATGGGCGTTAGTAAAGTCCAGCTTTCATGGCCATGATGTCATCGTGGCCCTCGGGTTGCAGCAACTGGCCCACATGCAAAAGCACGTTTTCCGCCAGGGAACGCAGGTCATACCCTCCTTCGAGCACGGAAACCAATCGGCCTGCGGCATGTCGCTCAGCCAGCATTTTCAATTGACGGGTCATCCACATAAACCCATCAGTTGTCACTTTCATATGTGCCAGGGGATCATCCCGTGAAGCATCAAAACCTGCCGAAATCAGCACAAATTGCGGCGAAAAACGGTCCAAAGCAGGCAAAACCTGATGCAGAAACGCACGACGATAGGTTTTGGTCGTCACCGCCGGGGTCCAAGGGGATGTTCAGGGTAAACCCCTCTCCTTTGCCGGAGCCTTTTTCGTGGGCGTATCCGGTACCGGGGTAGAGAGATCGCGGATGCTCGTGCAGACTGGTGAAAAAGACATCTGAACGATTTTCAAAGATGTGCTGCGTGCCGTTGCCATGATGGACATCAAAATCGATGATGGCGACACGATCCATATGATGGTGATCGATGATGTACTGGGCGGCGATAGCGACATTGTTCAGCAGGCAGAAGCCCATGGCCCGGTTGTGTTCGGCGTGATGTCCCGGCGGACGCAAAGCACAAAATGTGTTACGCACCCCCGGTTTGCCATCAGGCATCATGGTAAACGGGCCGGCCATCACGGCATCGATGGCTGTCAATACACCCCCGGCTGCCAACATTGCGATATCGAAGCTATCGCGGTTGATGTAAGTGTCATTGTCCAGATGCACCAGCCCCCCGGCACAGGCAGCCCGCAGACGGCGGATGTATAGCGGGTCATGTACAGCATGGACCTCATCAAGGGTTGCGAGACGAGGTGGTAAATGTCGTAGTTGATCCCACAGGGGCGATGCCTGTAAACGTTCGATGATTGCAGACAGTCGCCCGGGACGTTCGGGGTGGTGGTTGCCTTGGGCTTTGGGACTGTAATATGGGGAAGCTGCGGGGTCTGCACCAGCATGGTGACCAAGGTAACGAGGATCATATACCAGGCCGGTGGTCATGGGCGGAGGTCTCAGATTACCGGACAACACGTTTAATATCAGTGAATACTTGCCTCAACGCTGAACATGCATCAGAATAGACGGTCGGGTGAGCGGGTCAACTTATGCATTTTGAACGTTGCTATTTGCGGGTTGGCAGGGGCTGTGATTAATGTTTCGTTTTAGAGAGGATGGGAGCAAAGCATGGCGGTTAAAAATAATCGGTCGTTTATGGCCACACTGGGTCTGACCTTGGGGCTGGCTGGTTTTGTGGTATCGCCAGATGCCACGCTGGCGCTGGTGGTTCGCACAGGCAACGGCAATGACTCGGCTCCCATCGAAGACCAAGGCTGGAGCCATGTGGGCAGCATCGGCAATGGCAGCGGCGTGTACATGGGCAACGGCTGGGTGCTGACTGCTCGGCACGTCAACCGTAACACGCCCTTCAACCTCGACGGCATCGACTACAGCCTCACAGGCCAGACCGTTCCGATCGCACCAGTGGCTGGCGACTCAGGTTCACCCGATCTACTTCTTTTTCGCATCAATAACGCCCCGAATTTGCCACTGATGCCCATTCGTCAAACCAGCATCACGCCCGGCACGGCTGTCACCATGATCGGCACCGGTTCTATCGTGGGCAGTGGCGAAAAGAGTTACAGCACTGGTATCGGAGCGAACGCTCTGGTCGGCTTTGATGTTTCCGCCACGCGCAGCAAGTTGTGGGGCGAAAACACTGTCTGGCGTACCTATGAGCAGAACATCGACGACAACCGTGACTTAATCACCTTGAATAACGGTGATACGCTTAACGATCTTTTTTTCAACGGACTTGGCTATAGCAGCAGAACATTTACCACGCACTTCAACAAGGAAACCTACGACGGTGAATCCAGCCGAACCCATGAGGCGCAAGCGCAGGGTGGCGATTCGGGGGCTGGGGTGTTTGCCAACAACGCCGGAACATGGGAACTTTCGGGCCTCATGGTCAGCATCTTTGGATATCGCAGCAACTCGGCGATCTACCATGGTACTGGCGCACTTACAAATGACATTCTCGGCGGACGCCCGGCGATGTGACTTACGCCGTCGATCTGACGATGTACCGCGATCAGATTGTGAGCGTCATCCCCGAACCTGTGAGCCTGATGTTGCTGGCAATGGGGTTGCCGATGTTGTGGCGTAGACGGTGAGGCGCGGAACGGTCATTGAAGTGGGGATTGGGTATAAATCTAGCGTAAGTTTTTAGGACCCAGGCATAGCCATGCCTGGGCTTTGTTTTTTATCGTGCTTCGGCGGGATGGTGGCAATAATTGCCATGTCTGGGCTTTGTTATTGGAAGAGATTGGTTACCATGGGAAGCCAAACCCAAGGAGCATTACTGTGCGCGATAGCCGATTGGATAAACTCGCTCGTGTCTTGGTGGAATATTCCACGCAAGTCAAACCCGGTCAGTTGGTGCGTATTTCGGGGGACCCGGTTTGTTTGCCCTTGGTGGAGGCGTTGTACGAACAGGTAATCAAGGTGGGAGCGCACCCTTTTGTGAAGCTTACCCCTGATTCACTACAAGACCTGTTTTTTGCCTACGCCAGTGAAGACCAACTCAAGTACATCAGTCCGCTGGCGATTGAGGAAGTCAGCAAAATTGATGTATCCATCGGCATGTGGGCTGAGAACAACACCAAAAGTCTTTCCCAAGTGGACCCGCGCAAGCAGGGCATGGCCTCGTCTGCCGTAAACCCATCTTCAAGATATTCATGGAACGGGCAGCGACCAGGCAGCTACGCTGGTGCGGGACGCAGTACCCCACGCTGGCCTCGGCTCAGGATGCGGAAATGAGCCTGCGTCAGTACGAAGATTTCGTCTTTGCCGCAGGTCACTTGGACAAACCCGACCCGGTGGCGGTATGGAAACAGATTGAAACACGCCAGCAGAAAGTGGTGGATTATCTGCAAGGGTCCAAGGTCATTCACTTTCATACGCCTGGTGGAACTGATTTTACCGTCAATGTGGAAGGGATGACATGGATCAATTGCTGCGGCCATGAGAACTTCCCTGATGGCGAGGTGTTCACAGGGCCGAACCTGCAGGCTGCCGATGGCGGGGTCAACGGAACTGTGGTGTATTCATTCCCTGCGGTGCATCATGGGCGAGAAGTCCATGACATCGTGCTGCGTTTTGAAAAGGGAAAGGTAGTCGAGGCAAGGGCGAGCAAGAATCAGGATTTCCTGCATCAGATGCTGGATCAAGATGAAGGTGCCCGCCGACTGGGTGAAATCGCCATCGGCACCAATTACAACATTCGCCAGTATTCCAAGAACACGCTGTTTGACGAAAAGATTGGCGGGACGTTTCACGCCGCAGTAGGGGCGGGTTATCCTGAAACCGGCAACAGCAACGAATCGGGATTGCACTGGGACATGGTTTGCGACCTTCGTCCTGATGATGCTGGTCTTGGAGGCACCATTACCGTCGATGGGAAGATAATTTCCAGAAATGGGAAATTTGTTTTTGATGGCTGGCCCGGGGAGTAAAAAAGCCTCAATAACCCTTGAATCAAGGCTGTTTAACGTCATCAGGGCGGCTGCAATAAGGGTATGTATTGCGACGATCAGTAGTTTTCAGTAGTGACAAGTGAATTTCACGTCATAAGATATTTTAGCCGTTTGTTTGAATTCGGGCACTAACCGGGTCATGAGGAACCCTGTTTGTGCTTAAATTCACGGTATGGTTGGGGAATTTGTTACACCGAGGTCCGCCAGTGGATAGGACCTCGACAACCATGGGGGATTTGTAATCATGTTTGCCAATATTCTTCGCCAAATGGTTCAGGATCGTCTGACGACCCCAATGGAAATTGCGGAGCTGGCTCGGGGTCTCCATTTTCTACAGTTTATCGCTGGATGAACGGCCAGAGTCACCCGGGGTTTGATTCTGTACGACTGCTGATTCGACACTTATCCAATCCCGAAGCACAAAGGGCATTGCTTACAGCCTTACTCACCGGCACGGCCTGGCGGGTTCAGTTTGTGGAAAAACAGGTGTCAGCCGATGGTCATCACAGCGACCTCCCGCGGACCATGGCACGGATGCTGCACTCCTTGCGGGATAGCACCACGGTATTAACGCTGGTGCATGATCGTCTAAGCAGTAATCCGCAGGCTCGTGAGCCGATGGTACACGCCATGCCTGTGCTGGCTCGATTGCTGGATGAAACCACGCGGGCGCAGAGAGTGTTACAGACCGTTTACGACCATGACTCGACCAGCACCCCCCAGACTACGGAAAGCATGCAGCCGATTTCAAGTTTATAGGCTTGAATCAGTTACCTCCGGGCATAAACCAAAGATCATCAAACCATGGTCAGGGGAAATCGCCATCACCTCTGCGTTGTGCCTTGCGCTTGCTATGAATTTTCTTGGCATTGAGGCGGTTTTGCACCGACCCATAACTGGGTTTGGTTTTGCGTCTGGTTTTTGGCCTATGTAAAGCCATGATCAGTACCTGTCGCAATTGATCCACACAAGCTTGCTTGTTGGCGTGCTGGCTTCGGGTGGCATCACGGGTGATCTGCAAGCCCGCCGCCACGAGATAAGCACCTGCCACACTTGTTAATCGTTGCATCGCCCATGGGGGCAGCACTTGAGCCAGATCCTCCAAGCTTACGGTCAAGGTGGCCCGGGTGTTGAGTTTGTTGACATTCTGACCCCCCGGTCCCCCTGAACGTGCAAAGACGAACTGCAAAGCCGACTGCGGTAGAAACCGACCCGGCGCGATTTCAAGATTGTTGGCCGATACCTCTGCCATGGCCCTATTGTGACAGGGAACACGAGGGTTTCCAAGTCACGATGATGACGAACGGCTCGATTCCTGCTACAAATGAGTTGGACCATGGCTATCTATGAAATAGTTGTCATCCTTTTAATGGTGCTTCTTAACTCAGTTTTTGCAGCCTATGAACTGGCACTGGCATCGGCGCGCCCTGAACGTTTGCGCAGCTTGGAGCAAAGTAAAAGAAAAGGTGCCCGGTCGGCTGTGTATATGAAAGGGCGAATGGAGGCGAGCCTGGCAGTGGTGCAACTGGGCATTACGCTCTTCGGGGCGATTGCGGCTGCGGTGGGTGGCGCCAGTGTGGATGAGAATCTTTCCCCCAAAGTTGCCCAGTGGCTGGGTATCCGTCAAAGCATGGCGGACTTTATCGCCCTGGCATTGTTTGTCATACCGCTTGCGGCGATTTCCATCATTGTCGGGGAACTGATTCCCAAGTCTTTTGCCATCAAGAATGCGGAACGAGTTTGCCTTGCCCTGTCGCCGATCATGCGTGTCTTTGGCATGATTGCCTACCCGATTGTCTGGCTCTTTGAATACATCACCAAGCTGGCGGTGGGCTGGTCGGAGAAGATGATGGCACCGGCCATGCCTGATGCCCAGATGCACATCAATGAACTGCGCGCCCAGGTGAACATGATGAGGGCCGGGAAAATCATCGGCATGCAGCAGGAGCACATCATCCTGCAGGCATCAAGGCTTTCCGCCATGAAGGTTCGTGACATCGTGTTGCCTGCTTCGGACATTGTCATGATGTATGTCGAAGCCCCACTGACTGAAAGCCTGATCGCTGCACACCTTGATCTGCACACCCGCTTCCCTGTCACTGAGCGCAAGGGCGACCCGCAGGCGATCATCGGTTACGTCAATTTCAAAGAAATGATTTTTCTGGCCAAGACGCACCCGCATAACCCCCACCTGCGTGAAATCACCCGGCCTCTCATTCGCCTTGCAGCCGACATGCCCGTGTCCGATGCCTTGCGCCAAATGGTGGGTGAGCATGTCCCTCTGGCATTGGTGACCGAGTCGGGCGGGCTGGTGGTTGGCATGATCACTCAGGAAGACATCTTCGAGGAACTGGTGGGTGACATTCAGGATGAGTTCGACCGCTTACCCAGGCAAATCATACCTTCAGGCCGGCAATGGGTGGTCGGTGGCGGAGCTACGGTGGCACGACTGCGCGAACTGACCAATAAACCCGAACTGGCAACAGGCATGTCACCTGAGACCTCGGTCAACGAGTGGGTTTGCAAAGCGCTGGGACGCAGACCCAAAGGTGGCGACAGCCTGCGCACCGATGGTGCGAGCATGATCATCCGCAAAGTGCGTCGGCATAAGGTGGCCGAGGTTCTGCTGGATGTCAGCGGAGCTCCATTGGAAGTGTTGGTGGCCAATGCCGATGCCGCGGCACCCCATGTGGCGTATTGATTTGCTCCGGTACGCTTTTGCCGATGACGCTTCCTCATCAATTCAAGCTATACTCACATCGTGACGCACCAAGCTGGCGCCATTCCCTTGAAGGTTTCTGATTCCGATGGCATCCATCGCGCCTGGTTGAACCCCGGCATCATCGGGTGGGTGTTGCTGCTTATGGTGGCCTTGCCCTGTCTTCTGACCTTGCCATGGTCCATGCAGTATTACGATGTACAACGCATTGGCGGCAACCAGTCGCTTGAATTCCAGCCTCCCGGATTGCAACCATTCGAACCATTTGGAACCGATGCCCTGGGGCGCTCACTGCTGTGGCGATGTTTACTGGGCGGAGCGATCAGCCTGGGAATCGGGCTGGCGGCTGCGGGAATCAGTGTGATCATCGGTGTGACATTCGGCCTGATTGCGGGGTACGTAGGTGGCCGATTTGATGCCATCATGATGCGACTGGTCGATGTGCTTTATGGGTTACCCTATATTCTGCTGGTGGTATTGCTCAACCTGACGCTGCGACCGGTGATGGAATGGTTGCTTGCAAGCATGTTCACAGGGAACACTGCCAAGGGGTTGGCGGAAGTGGTGACGTTACTGCTGGCCATCGGCGGGTTATCTTGGCTGACGATGGCGCGGGTGATACGTGGACAGGTGTTGAGTTTGCGAAGTCAGCCGTTCATGGAAGCAGCACGGGCAGCGGGCTTGCCCATGATCCGTGTGATGGTGCGGCATCTGCTGCCCAACCTGATCGGCCCCATTGTGGTTTATGCGACCCTGACCGTGCCTACCGCAATCCTGCAGGAAAGTTTTCTGAGTTTTCTGGGAATTGGTGTGCAGGCCCCCTTGCCAAGTTGGGGTAATCTTGCCTCCGAGGGCATCCCCCAACTGCATTCGCTTGGCTCAGGAGTGGGGCGGTTGCACTGGTGGTTATTGGGTTTTCCCTGCCTGCTTTTGGCACTAACCCTGCTGGCTCTGAATCTGCTGGGTGAATCCCTCAGGCAAAGGCTTGATCCGCGATTAAAAACCTGAGCAAAATGAATGGTGTGCTTTAAGCGAGTGATTCAAGTGCATGACCGCCTTGGGCAACAAACGGCGATGAGCCTTCAAAATAAATGAATGAGGCCTGAAGATGGACAACCGCTTTGGCTTTCGTGATCTGGTGATGGTGCTGCTGGGTGTGCTGATGTTAGCCATGCTGCTGCTGGCAATGAAGCAGTACGACCGTCAGTTTCAGCGCATCGTGCGCATTGGGGAGGAATTGCAGACCCAATCGGGGGAACAGGCCCAGCTTCGCAGGGAAGTGGCTGATCTGCGCCGGGTGCTTGAGGATGGCATCAAGGTCTTCCCTCAGACTGGGCCATCGACTTCCAGCAACCCAAGCAGCCAGCCTGCAAACACGGGCATGAGCAGCCAGCCGAATTACGTTGCAACTGACGATGCTCTCGCACGGTTGCGGCAAGCACGGACACAGCCTGATTTCGCCGAGGGCGCTGGTGTGTCGATGCCTTTGGTGCCAACGTCGCCAAGGTGACCCCTTTGATATCGGTCGATGCCTACGGTGCTGCCATTCAGGCTCGGGTGATTGAAGGCCTTGCCGATCGCGACCCGCAAACCCTGCAATGGAAACCCCTGCTGGCCCAAAGCTGGCAAATTCAGGACAACACCCCTTCATGGCGGCAATATGTCGATGCCCGACTTGCGGTTCCACTTACCGAAAATGAAATCATTTTGGAAGCTGAATGCCCTTCGCCTGACAAGCCTGATGATCGTGCTGCATACATCGCCAAGCGACTTGCCGAAGGACGCAGGCTTCAGGATGTCAGCAACGAGCCGGAATGCCCCCCAGCCACCCTCATCACCTTCAAGCTTCGTGAGGGGGTCAACTTTTCCAATGGTTCCCCCTTTACCTCCGATGACATCGTGTGGAG
>JAAUTM010000038.1 GCA_012031455.1 Phycisphaerales bacterium | reverse complement strand
GCTCGAGCACCAGCAAAGCCCCCACCAATACCACTCCCCCGGCAAAGCCCAGCGACAGCACCGGGCTGACAAGTGTGAGCATCACCAGCAGCAACCAGGCAGTGATATGAAGCATCCCCGCCAGGCGAAGTGCAGGCTTTTCCCCCAACCTTGAGGGCATCGAATACAGCCCCTGAGCGCGATCCACCTGCACATCCTGCAAAGCGTAAATAATGTCAAACCCCGCCACCCAGCTCATCACCATGCCTGCCAGCAGGTACACCGGCCATTCCCCGAGGTAGGCAGGCTCCGTCGCCACCGCTGCGGCAATGGGGGATAGTGCCAGACTGCTCCCCAGCCACAAATGACAGAGCCACGTATATCGTTTGGTGTAGCTGTATGCCGCAAGCCAAAACAGTGCCACAGGTGAAAGGATCGTCGGCCAGGGGTTGTGGTTGAGCAGCATAAAACCAATCGTTGCCACCACAAACAACACGCCACAGGTGACCGTCAAGAAGCGAACAAATTTTCGTGATAATTTTCCGCTGGGTAAGGCACGCTGCGCGGTGCGCGGGTTTTGGGCATCGAGCTGGGCATCGGCCAAACGGTTGATTCCCATCGCCCAGGTACGGGCCAGCACCATGCACAATACGACCAAGCCCACCGTAAAAATGTCCGGGTAAACCAGACTGGAGGCTGCTGCCATAAAAACTGCGAGCAGGGCAAAAGGCAGGGCAAATACCGAGTGACTGAGCTTGATATCGTGTCCGAAAACCACAGCCTGTTGCCACCATGAGGCTGATGACCCGTTTATGCTGCCATGTGTCTGGTTCATGACTCCATCGTAGGGGATGCCCCCGGAACACTGCCAATTTGCCCCCTCGATTCGCCTTCCACCTCGGATGTTCTTTCACCCCAACGGGCACTGACTTTGTGTTCTATTTGCAGTAAGTCCAGTACCCGACCGGTCACGAAGTTAACGATGTCATCCAGCGTCCGTGGCAACATGTACCACCCCGGGTTGGCTGGACAAATAATCGCTCCCGCCTGCGTGGCGGCTTCGTAATTGCGGATGTCCACCAACGACAACGGCATCTCCCGATGCACCAGCACCAGTTTGCGCCGTTCCTTGAGTGCCACATGGGCCGCCCGATGCAACAGGTTTTGCTGATTGCCCGTGGCCACTGCTGCCAGCGAATTCGATGAACAGGGAATGATGACCATGCCATCGTGCAGAAATGAACCGCTGGCAATTTTAGCGCCCATATCCCGGTAGTTGTGCATGACCAGGCCGGGCACCTTCCCATCGGTTGCAGCGCAACCAGCCAAAGCTGCGAGATCCAATCCTTCCATCCCCAATTCATCATGCAGCAATCGAACACCCAAAGGCGATGCCACCAGGTGGGTTTCGATATGAAGAGACAACAATTGTTGAATCAGTCGCTGCGCATACACCGCCCCGCTAGCGCCGCTGATGCCTACGACTATTCGCCTGTTCATATCCGATACTCCCTGCCCGCCTTCGCCGCCATGAAATAGCCAACTGAACTCACCAATTTTCTATGACTGACAATCATAGGGCCGGGCGAGGCTGCACGGGTACACGCCTCGCCTGATCGTGGATGAGTTTGTTCATGCCGGTCCGATGAATCTCGAATTCGAAATTCGAAAGCAAATACCAAGCTATTTACTTTCCCTCTACCTGAGTTTGCAGAGACAAAGCCCCGTTTTTGATGGCAAGGTCAGTGATACGGATTTTCTGTTTGGGGTCGGCAGGATGTGGAATGGTGGCATCAAAAGCCTTGCCCCGAAGCGTGGCCATCACCGATTCAACAGCTTTGTCCAGACTTTTCTGGTCCAGTTCCTTGGTGGCACGGTCAACCACCCCGCCGGGGATGGGCATCCTTCCTCCTCGAAGCGATTGCAGGTTAAAGCTCATCTGCATCGACCCCTGAGCCGACGCAGAGAACACTGGCTGGGTCACCAATGTAAACACCTGATCCACCTTGGCGTTTTTATAATGAAACGACAGCAGTAGATCATTGTTATCCACATCCACCATCATCCCGCTGATGCCATCGGGTAGCTGCATGTTCTGGTTAGCCAATATTTCCGGCAGACGCTGCTCCAACCACGCATTGGCCTCCTCCACCGTGAGTTCAAACTCCAACGGCTGATCATCTGCCAAAGCATCCTGCTGCTGATCTGCCGACGACAATAAATTACCCCCACTTTGGTTCCTTATCCTGCCGGATGACCTTTGCGAAAGCTTTTCCAAAATCCGTTTTTCCAGGCTCGTCGCCAGTTCCTTGCGCGCTTCCGGGGTGGTGGTTTGCAGCCAGGTCTGATACCGCTGCCAATGAGCCGGTGGCGATTTCCACATCTGATATAGCACCACTCCTCCGACCCCCAATAGCAGAATCCCCACGACCACCAGCGCAGCGACGGCAATGGCTAGTTTCTGCAACCAATGAAGCCCCGACTTATGTGATCGCCGATCCCGATGACCACCCTTGGCTGAATTCATGCCTTGGCTGGGGGAGCCGGGGGGAGCCGGGGGAACTGGATTGTGGGTTACTCATGGTAAATCTCTTTCAAAAATAATATTTCAACCCCCCGCCATCGCCTGTACTGCTTCCGCCAATTGTTGATGAAGTATTTCGTGATCTGTCACCGCCTCCAGACAAGCCTCCAGTTCCCTCACCCGCGTGAGTGAACCCGCGGTGAATTCACCTGAGCCAAGGCAGCATCCCCCAATGCTTCAACGGCATCGATCACCCAATCGCCCGGTTTCCGTGCAGGTTGATGGCTATCCGCTTCCACTTGCTCACACGGATTGAGCCACCGCCCACACCAACTCGCCGGAGGCGATTGAAGTTTGGCCTCCACACTCACTCCGCCCATCGAACGCAAAACCCAATGATCCGCTTGGATAGCATTATCCGCCCATAAAATCTGCGCGAACCTGAAGTTTTCCCGGCTGATGGTCTGAATCCGTCGGGCCATTTCTACCGAACCCGGATGCGTAAGTACCAGACAAAACGGCTGATCAGGGAGTGCCTTCTCAATCGTCTCCAAGTCCGCTGCCAGAATGCCCAAGCGAATGAACCCCTCTGCGGAAAGCGTCCGCCGATGGCGACGGGCTTCCTGCAACGGCAACAAAATCCGTGCGTAATACGCCCAGTCCGATTTTCCTCGTGCCAGTTCCAAGGCCTGCATACACATCGCCTCGCAGGCCAGATATTCCCTGGCGCTCAAAGCCACGCTGGCTTTTTCCATCAACTCATCAAGGCTGGGGCTGTGTGGATTCATGCCTGTTTCATATCGGCTGATTGGTCGTTTGGCTGTGAAAGCACCAGCACGATTACACATTCGATCATTGGAGCCAATCAAAAAAACCTGTGGACCAACCATCGCCATTGCCACGGCCACATTACAATGTTTTAATGCATCAGGGACGCATTATTCTCGCCAGTCGTTCGCCTCGTCGAGCTCAGTTGCTCCGTGATGCTGGCTATTCCCTGATCCGGGTGGACCCCCCATTTAACGATCCGCCCCAGCCCCCAGTCAAGGTGGTGGATGCCTGCGCCCTGGCCACTGAACTTGCCCATTGCAAGGCGATGAGCCTCTTGCACGATGCCAGCTTCCATCGGCACACCGGTGATGTGCTGCTGGCTGCCGACACCATCGTCATCGCTCCCCCGCCACTTTCCGAATTGCTCGGTCAACCCAGTGACATCGATGATGCCCGGCGGATGCTTGGAATATTGCTGGGCAACACCCACACGGTCGTCACCGGGGTAGCCCTTTGCCATTTGAATACAGATTCATCCCGCGCCCATGAGGGACTGCATACTTTTGCGGATGTGGCGCAGGTCACCATGGGCCATGCCCCAGATGCATGGATCGATGCGTATCTTCAAGCCGGTCACTGGCAGGGCAAGGCCGGGGGCTACAACCTTACCGAGCTTCATGAAATTGATGTTCGTGTTGCAGGCGACCCTACCACCGTCGTGGGTCTGCCCATGATGAAACTACGACTTTGGCTGGAACATCAGGGTTTCCGTGCCATGGTCAAGTAAACGGCAAGCAGTACCTTCGCCAACGTTTGGGGCTGGTTGGCCGTGTAGTATTTCGCCTCGACCTTCACATGGTTACGATAAAGCTGCATGAATCGCCAGCAGCACCGCGACATCGTCACCGGCAAGGACAATTCCACCAGCGCCCAGTTTCTGCGCTCCAGTCTGCGTTTATCATCCGTCTTTTATGGGATGGGAGTTTCCCTCCGAAATCGCCTGTTTGACTCCGGCTTGCGCAAGGTAACCAAACTGCCTCATCCGGTGGTCAGCGTGGGCAATCTCACAGCCGGGGGCACGGGCAAAACACCGCATGTGATATGGGTGGCAGGGCAACTCCAAGCTATGGGGCTACATCCTGCGGTGTTACTGCGTGGTTATGTGCCTCGCCATGCCCAATCCGCCAACGATCAAGGCTCGGATGAAACGCTGCTCCTCCAGCAAGCCCTAGGCGATGATGTTCCCGTACAGGCCAACCCGAATCGTGTACTGGGTTCGCAACAAGTGCTCGTGCGTGATGCGGGGGTGAATGTATTTGTGCTCGATGATGGTTTCCAACATCGCCGAGTGCATCGGGATGTGGACTTGCTGCTCATCGATGCCACCAGCCCGTTTGGTTTGGGGCGTCTGCTTCCAGCCGGCTTTTTGCGTGAACCGGTGCGTGGTCTGCGCCGTGCCCATGCCATCGTGCTCACGCGCAGTGACCTTGTTCCCCCTGAATTGCTCGAAAGCATTGAAAAGCGTCTGGTTCAACTGGGTGCTCCTGCAATCATCGCCCACAGCCAAAGTCAGTGGGCCGGCCTGCTGGATGCCACTGGAATCAACCATGAGCTGGCAACACTGCAATCAAAAAAAATCGCCGCAGTCTGCGGGATCGGCAACCCCACTCAATTCAAAAGCATGCTCGCTCGTCATTTCAAGGAAGTCGTCGGCCAGTACGAATTGGAGGATCATCAATCCTACAATCCAAAGCTCGTGCAGCAGATTATGGATCATGCGGTCAGTCAAGGCGCTCTAGCTCTGGTGCTGACCGAAAAAGACTGGGTGAAATGGCAGCCCGCAACCAAAGCCATGAACCTGCCCCTGCCCGTGTACCGTCTGGTGCTGGAGGTGAATATCACCCGCAGCCAAACGGAACTGGTGGAACTGCTGCGTAAGCATTGTCTGAAGTCTTGATTTTATCGTTGCCGTAAAAACCGCTGAATCACCCCCTATAAAGAAGGACGCCCACCATGACCCAGCCTCTTGCTCCTGCAGTTGTCAATGCCCAGCTTCAGCAAATTCCCGGTTGGCAGCTGACTGCCGACGGCTCAGCGATTCGCAAAACTTACACCTTCAACAACTTCAAGGAAGCGATGAGTTTTCTGCTACGCGTGGCGTTTGAAGCTGAATCAATGAATCACCATCCGCATATCGAAAATGTTTACCGTACCGTGATCCTCACCTTGAACACGCATGATGCCGGTGGCAAAGTCACCACAAAAGATATCGATCTGGCCAAAGCAATCGAAAAGTTCAACTGGCTTTAATCTATCGTCACCTGATTCGATCTTCGCCCCCTGATAGATCGCTTTTCGATAAACTGATTGCTATGCAACTCCTTGAAAAACTCGTCACGACTGCCGCCGTATCCGGCCGGGAACATCGGCTACGCAAACTGATCCTCGCCGAAACCAAAACCCTCTTTGACGAAATCCGAATCGACCCGATGGGTTCCATCATCGGCCTGCGTCAACCAGCGCCGGGGAAGCTCGTCAAAGCAGCCGACCTTCCCAAAAAGCGCAAGCCCCTGCGCATCATGCTTGCTGCCCACATGGACCAGATCGGCTTTGTCGTCCGCCATATCGATGACAAAGGCTTTGTCCGCGTCCACAACGTCGGCGGCTTTGACACCCGCAATCTCTTTGCCCGATTGGTCACCCTCTGCCCCGACCTCGATGACCCCTCCAAGGATTTTCCCGGAGTGATGAACCCTGGCGGGAAGCCGATTCACATTGCCAGCCCCGAAGACACCAAAAAAATTCCTGAAATATCCGATCTGGTTATTGACACCGGCCTGGCCCCTGATGAAGTTAAAAAACGCCTGAAAATTGGCGATATGGTGGTTATTCATGCCCCCTGCACGCAGGTCGGTTCCGCCGTCGTGTCCCAGTGCCTGGATAACCGCGTGGCAGTTTGGATCGCCATTGGCGCCATGCGCAAGCTCGCCCAGACCGGCCACACCTGCGAAGTCGCCTGCGTTTTCACTGTGCAGGAGGAAGTGGGCCTGCGCGGAGCCCTGACCAGTGCCTATGAACTCAAGCCCGACATCGGCATCGGCATCGACACAACTCTGGCCGTGGACACGCCCGGCGTGCCCGATGATCAGCGCGTCACCATCATGGGAGGCGGCGCTGCACTCACCCTCATGGATGGCTCGGTCATCAGTGACCTGCCCTTGATCGAAACTTTTGAAACAACCGCACTAAATAATAAAATCAAGGTCCAACGCTCGATCCTCCCACGTGGTGGTACCGACACCGGGTCCCTCCAGCGTGCTGGCTCCGGTTGCCGTGCGATGACTCTCTCCTGCCCTACCCGCTACATTCACACCGTCACTGAAATGGTGCATCACGACGATCTGGATGCCTGTCGTGATCTGTTGGCCGCTTATCTGGTGAATCCAAAATAAAAACCCACACCAAAGCGGTGCGGGATTTTGGGTAGGTATTGATATTCCCGTCAGTCAATCTTATTGACGAGCCTTGCGTTTGCTTTGCGTGTTGTTGCGTTGTTCCTTGCGGTTTTCCTGGGCACTGCCTCGCTTTTCCTGTGCCCCCTCGCGCTTGCCCTCACGGCCTTCCTGAGCCGTGGTCCGCTTTTCTTGTCGTTTCTGCTGAGCCTCTTCCATACGTGCCTTGCGCTGGCTGGCCGCTTCGTTGTTACTTTCAGTCGCAGTCGTGGATGCCTTGCGCGATGCCGATTCAACCCGATCATCATCACGGACCGGCTTTTCAGGTCGCTCCCCGATCTTGCCATCACCATCGACATCAGTTTTTGTCACTGTCCGGGTGCCTTCGTAACTATGACCTTTGCCCTCTGCGTCTTTGGTGACGGTGCCATCTTTTTCAATGGTGATGGTGTCCCCGGTCTTGGTAGTCACGGTACGGTCCACATCGAGCGTGGCAGTGCCATCGCCATTGCGGGTGATCGAGCCATCGGTTTCCCCGGTCCATGATCCGCCCTTGCTGTTGGAACCGGTGGTGGTGGATTCCCAGGTGCGACCATCATCGGTACGAGTGCTGCTGCCGGTGGTGGAGCGGTTGCTGCTCACGCCATCGGATCGCACGGTTTCCGCATCACGGGTGAAGTTCCGGGTGTTTTCATCCACTTTTTCCCATGATCCGTTACGGGTGGTGTTGTAGTCCACCGAGTTCCCATTGGCGCTGGTGACGGTGCCATCGGTCGTGCTGTTCCAGGTGCCGGTGCCCTCGCCGGTTTTCGTGGCTGATCCGGTGGTGCTGGAGTTGAGCGAGCCACCCCGATCGTTGCTGGCCGTGGTGTCGCGGGTCCAGGTCTTGCCATCCTCGGTTGGGGTCACATTGACATCGTGGGTGACGGTCCCTGAGCGTGTCCCTTGGGGACCTGCGACCGATCCATCCTTGATGATGGTGATCGATCCATCTTCATTGACGATGACCTGCTTTTCTCCGCTGACGGTTTGCGTAACTGTTTGAGGGGTGGTTGGCAAAGGCTCAGCCGCTTCCTCAGCAAGTACTCGCGTGCCCGCCAGCCCAGCATCCCAGTGCCAGCAAAGTGATGCTCTGTTTCGTAGCCCATAATTTTGTTGCGTTTGGACGTAGCATGGAAAGCTCCTTAATCAATGCCATCGGCTCTCCCAGTTCGTTGATTGACTAACGCCCAAGCCTACCGGGCTATTGCACAGCGGTTGCATGCAGGTCCAAAGTCCAAGGTCCAAGGTCCAAGGTCCAAGGGCCAAGGTCCATGGGCCAAGGGCCAAAGTCCAAGGGCCAAGGGCCGATTGTTAGCGCTGCGGCTTGTCGCGTCTGATTGAATCAGAAGGGAATCGTGCAGCATATTTCCACCTGCTGATTTGAACATTAGCCATCAAGCACTATCCTTAGACCTCAGGAAGTGAATTGGGGCCTTTCGTAAACCGGGGCGAAGCTGCCGGGCTAAGGTCAGGGTTGGGGCAACCCGGCGACATGGAGGTTTATCATGCGAGTACTGATGCTGGGCTGGGAGTTCCCACCTTATATCACCGGGGGTCTGGGTACCGCCTGTCATGGTCTGACCAAAGCTCTGGCACGTTTTGGTACGCAGGTGGCCTTTGTCCTGCCTCGACCGGTTCAAACCACACAAGCCTCCCACGTTCGTCTACTGCACCCTGTAGCATCGCTCC
>JAAUTM010000037.1 GCA_012031455.1 Phycisphaerales bacterium | reverse complement strand
GAATCATCATCTGGCTGGGTGGATCGTGCATCCACACGCAAGCAGGCTTCGCAATGGCTTGAAAAACTGGTTTTTCACATCGCCTCCGATACAAAAGTAAAAGCAGCTCTCCGTAGCTCAGAAACAGATGGTCGAAATCGCCAAAGCGTTGTCATGTCAGGCGAAGATACTGATTTTGGATGAGCCGACCGCAGTACTGACCGCCCATGAAAAATATGCGCTATTCAGGCAGATGCGCGAACTCAAGGCTGCGGGGGTGACACTGATCTACATTTCGCATCACCTGTCGGAGGTTATCGATTTGTGCGATTGCGTCACGGTTCTGCGTGATGGGGAACTGGTCACTACGCTGGATCGGGGGGACATAAAATCAGGGCATGATGGGGAGCGACAGCTTGCGAGCCTGATGGTGGGTCGAGTGATGGGGGATTACTTTCCACCCCGGCCGAGGCACACGGACCGGGTGATGCTGGAAATAATTGATTTTCGTGTGGGTCATCAAGCGGATGCATCGCCTGTCAATTTGAAAATAGCTGCCGGAGAAATCGTCGGCCTGGCCGGGCTGGTGGGAGCCGGTCGCACTGAACTGGCGGAATCCTTGGTCAGCCTGCGAAGTATTGCAGGGGGCAGGGTGACCATCGACGGCAAGCCGGTGGTGATACGAAACCCTGCCCAGGCGATGGCACAGGGGCTGGTGTATTTATCGGAGGATCGGCGTGGTGCAGGGTTGTTGCTGGACATGAGCATTGCCGACAACATCAACCTTGCTGCCCTGACACATGGCCAACGTGGATGGCTCAACTGGCAGGCACAACTGACGGTTACACAGCGGCATGTTGATAAACTTGGCATCCGCATCAGTCATCCATACGCACCGGTGGCCACGCTATCGGGTGGTAATCAGCAAAAAGTGGCGCTGGCCAAATGGTTGGAAGTAAACCCCAAGGTACTGATCCTGGATGAACCCACACGAGGAGTGGACATCGGTGCAAAAAAGGAAATCTATCAACTCATTGTTCAACTGGCACAACAGGGCATGGCCTGTCTGTTGATCTCTTCAGAGATGAACGAACTGCTGGGGCTGTGTCATCGCATAGCAGTGCTGAGGGCGGGGCAATTAGTGGCCAACTTGTCGGTGGGGGAGGCCACGGAAGAAATTATTCTGCAGCATGCAGCAGGGATCAAACAGGTGGGCATCCAAGCCATTGAAGGCGTTGGTCATCAACGGTAAAAATTAATATCCACATGGACAAAACCCAACGACTGATACATCGTGCACCACGCGAACTGCCCCCTGGGTTGGGCCGCTTTTAGCTTTGATCGTGTTGATCGTGTTCACGGCTGGCTTTGAGTTTTACCGCAGTGGTGAAAGTGCTTTCTTGCGTCCGCAAAACCTGATCAACATCCCTTATCAGTGGTCGTTTGTGGGCATCATCGCAATCGGTATGACTTTGGCAATCACCCTTGGTGGCATTGATCTATCCGTCGGATCACTGGCCGCCTTGGCAGGGGGATTGGGCATTTGGTGCATGAACACCGTCATCGATGCCGGAGCCATCGTGGAAGCTGTGCAGGAAGCAGCGATGATCGGATTGGCCCCTGAACATGGCAAGATTCGCGTCATGCTGGCTCGAGGGTGTATCGCATTGGGTATGGCGGGTAGCCAGACTTGGGGGCTTGTAGCGGGTTGGTTGCGATGCTACTGACTGGACCCTTGACGGGGATGGTCAATGGTTTGCTGATCGCCAAGGGTCGTATTGCCCCGCTGATTGTCACACTTGGCGGTCTGGCGGCTTATCGTTCCCTGGCGCTGGCTCTGGCTGATGGTGGTGAGTTTCGATCCAGCAGTACTTCGCTGTTTGGGTATGTCGGCCAGCAGGGCCTGCCGATTCCCTTTACCGGGTTGTATCTGCCTTTCCCCGTGATTGTGTTTGTGGTGCTGGCGGTGGCGGGCCATCAGCTATTGCAACGCACCCGGATGGGGCGGTACATCGTGGCCATCGGCTGCAATCAAAGGGCTGCAGAGTATTCGGCGGTGCCGGTTGATCGGGTGAAGATACTGACCTACACGCTGGTGGGGGCGTTCACTGCGGTGTCAGCAGTGCTGATATCCAGCCGAATGAACTCGGTGTCCAGCGGCCAGACGGGTTTGTTTTATGAACTGGATGCCATTGCTGCGGTGGTGATCGGCGGCACCCGCATGTCCGGCGGATCAGGCACGATCATCGGCACGGTGATCGGCGTGCTGATGCTGGGGGTGATCGGCAACATGCTCAACATGCTCGATGCCCCGATCTATTTGCAGGGGCTGGTCAAGGGTGTCATTATTGTCGGAGCGGTACTGATTCAGCGTCCCAAGAAAAGTTGATTTAGGTCGATTTAGCTTGATGTTCGTGACTGGCAACAATCAGGTTCACTTTTTACCAGTGGCATAAAGACAGGAGAACCCCCATGCAGCGCATCACTTTTCTCAATCATTACACCTTCGTCCTGCTTGTCATCATGGCGATCATGGGGGCAGTGCTTCCTCTGTCCAGTCAGGCTCAGGCGCAGCCTAGCAACACATCCGCACCGGTGAAGAAGCTTCGCATCGGGGTGTCGGTTCCGGCAGCGGACCATGGTTGGACCGCTGGCATCGGCTGGTGGGCGCGTCGGGCCATGGCCTTGCATCCCAATATCGAATGGCGGTACGCCACCGCTGACAAACCCGAAAAACAAATCGCTGATATCGAAGACATGCTCGCCCGTGGTGTTGATGGTCTGGTGATACTGGCTACGGAAAGTGCTCCCCTCACACCGATTGCCAAAAAAGCACATGAACAGGGGGTTTACATTGTCAACGTGGATCGGGGATTTCTGGAACCGGTGGCCGATGTATTTCTGGAGGGGGACAACCGGGCTTTTGGCCGCAAAAGTGCCGAGTTCATCGTGCAGAAAACTGGCGGCAAGGCCAACCTTGTGATCCTGCGGGGCATACCTTCGACCGTCGATACCGATCGCTTTGAAGCGGCGATGGAGGTGTTCAAGGCACACCCGGGAATCAAGGTGCTTGCGGAGCAACCCGGATTCTGGAATCGTCAGAAAGCACTGGAAGTGATGCAGAACTTCCTTAACAAACACAAACAGATTGATGTGGTTTGGGCCAGCGACGACGACATGGCTTTAGGTGCGGAGCAGGCGATTCGTGAAGCCAGACGTGAAAAGGATATGTGGATCTTCCCCGGAGCGGGGATGAAGGACATCGTCAAAAAAAGTGATGGACAAGGACCCGATGTACCCGGCCAATATCACCTATCCGCCCTCAATGATCGCGACGGGTATTCACATGGCAGTATCCAATTTGAGAGATGGCAACCGCCAGCGAGTCAGTCAGTTCTTTCCCCGGCACATCGTGATTGATGTGGACCTGATCACCCCGGAGAACGCCACAGAGTTTTACTTCCCCGATTCGGTGTATTGACAGGCTGGGGCCATTGTCAAACGTTCGGGTGGCGGGGGCATCCTGTGGGGGTAGCCTTGTTGACCGAGTTATATTATTTGAGGCATCAAGTTTCATGAGGTTTGGCAATGTCGCCAGCTTCATGACTGATGGAAGCTTTGAAAGCCTGAGCCTCATTGCGGGCAGCCTGGGCACGTGCCTTGGTTTTCACCATCCGCCGGGTGAGTTGATCCGCAGCCAGCCTGGCATCAGCCAGCTTTTTATGCAGATCGGATTTTGTCTGTTCGGGAACATCGATCGGAAGCTCCATCAGATTACGATCCAAGCTTTCAATCTCCGCCATAGCCCGGGTTAACTGGTCCTGGAGGGTTTTGCTCAATTCTTCCAATTCGCTGCAGCGGTCGAGCATGGCCGCCAGTTCCGCTGCCAGACCTTCATCTGGTTCCGCATCCAAAACCAGATCAGAGGCAGCAATGGCCGCAGCCACCACGGGTAAACGTTCCATGAGTCGATTCAGATCGTTGCCGAAGGGGTCCAGGGGATGTTGGGCTCGCAGACGCATCGGCACCCACACCAGCGATGCCCCAGCCGACTCCCGTACCATATCGTTGAGTGTGGCATCCACTACCAGCTTCGGTTGTGCGTGGATACGGTAATCCTCCAGCATACGTGTCATGCGGTGAAGGGCTGCCTTGCTGTTCTGTTGAGAACGGACCGGTGCCAGCAGGCGAATTTCCGCATCGTGCCAGTCCGTGCTGCGGGTCATCAGATAGCTGAGTAAAAGATTCAACCGACTGCTGGCATCGTTGAACCACCACACATCGATCAGCTTTCTGCGCTCAGGGGACTCCAGCAAAAGACGCCAGTCACGATCTCCGGCATCCAGCAGGATCACATTACAATCCATCCGCAGAGCGGTGCGAAGATACAGGTTGTACACCTTGTCATCGCTTTCACCCTCAATATCCGCAGGTACGGATTTGCCCCGCTGTGCCAGATCAAGCGTTTCCTGCTCCCAGTCCAAAACGACAGTGTTGGCATGCAAAGGTCCAAGTCCATAGGCCTGCAGCGCGGCGTGAACCCCCACCGCCGGTTCATGGGTAAGCAGGGCACGCGGAAAAGCTTCAATCTTTTCCTTGCGTATCTCGCTGCGCAATTCATCCTCAGTGATCCGCCTTCGTTTACGCATGGCCGCACCCTGCCCCTGCATGATCTGCATCAGTGTGGTGATGCCTGCCCCGCCTTCGATCCAGGAACAGAAGCGCAACAGCTGCTGGCGACTCTGGGCATCGTCGGACATGGCCAGGATCATCGGCCTCCAATCCCGTGCGTGTTCGACTTCCATGTCCATGCCAAGCAGGGACTCGCGCAGTCGTTGAAAACTATGCGACCGCGAACTGTCCGACCAGCGTTCCACGCCACCACGCCTGCGGATGTACTGATATGTGGCAGTTAGCGTCGCTGCTGCAATGATGGCGGTGACAGCATCGATGGCGATCATGGCCACCACGCATAGGATGGCCCCGGCCAAGGCAGCCTGACGGGTGAACAACCGAAAACGCGGACGAAACGACGGACTGGCTGAGCGTGCTTCGAAATACGTGGCATGGTTCAGTAGGCCGTAGGAAATGAGGAAGAACATCGTCACCACTCCAGCCACGAAGTTAAGGTCCCCGGCAGCAATGGTGGCCAGTGCGATGGCGGCTGTCAGCAGCACGCCTCGGCGGGGGTTGTCGGTTTTACCAGTACCCTGGGCAAAGGGTTTAATGAAGTTAAACACCTTGTCGCGGGCCATGGCCTGCAGGATGCGTGGTGCGCCCATGAATGAAGCCATGGCCGAGGAAAGCGTCGCAGCCACGATCCCCGCATCCACCAGCCAGCCGAAGTATGCCAGCTCTCGCATCACTGCATAATTGCCCACCAGTTCCTCGCGTGTGGCAGCGCCTGCGAGAATCACAACCACGGACAGGTAAACCAGTGTGGAAAGACCCACGGCAAGGAACGTACCACGAGGCAGACTTTTATCAGGGTCAGCCAGATCGCCGGACATGCTCACCCCTTGAGTGAAACCGGTCACGGCTGGAAAGAACACCGCAAACAGCACCCAGAATGGCGGGCTGCCGCTTTGCCACCAGATATTCGCTTCCAATTGGGGAACGCGCCAGCCGGGGATGGCGCCGATGAAAAACGAAGTTAGTGCCACAGCCAGCACACCCATGACCACAAATTGAAAACGAGTGGCGTAGTCGGCTCCTTTCCATGCAAGCCAGAAGAGAGGCAGAACGGCCAAGGCAGCAATCACCTGCGTGAATGGCGCCAGTAACGGAACAATAAAACCAACCCCTTCGGCAAAGCCAATGCAATAGAAACCCACCGACACCGCTTGAGCCAGGAACAACACGGAGCCAATCGCACCACCAAAGCCAAGTCCGAGTGTGCGGGAGATCAGGTAATAATCACCTCCGCCTTTGGTGCGGATGTTGGTGGCCAGGGCCGAGAGGGAAATACTCGTAAGGACCGAAATGGCCGTGGCAATCCCCAGAATGATGAACATCCGCAGCAGCCCAGCCGAGCCAGTGACATAGCCCAGACGCAGGAAGAGAATAATGCCCAGAATCGTGAGCAGGCTGGGCGTGAACACCCCGGCGAAAGTACCCAGAGTAGCTTTCTTCAGCGGTGTTCTTGACGCATCGGCCTTGTGGTTTGTGTCATTCATGGCAGCTGCTATTGTGGGCCTTTTGATCAATTCCTTGATTATCAACCATGCCTGAAAAGTTCGGCAATGTTAGCAACTCAATGAACAAGTAATTATTTGTGACAGGGCATGTTAACAGACTTCAATCACATTCCACTACGGTCGAAAATCGGGTTGAAATAACCCACACAGCCTGACGATTGTAGAATCCCTGCATGTCCACTTCCGGCAAGCAACGATGGGTTCCGATGCTGGCGGCAATGGTGCTCGCCCTGGTCATGGTGCAGGCATTGGTGGCGATCATGCCGGAGCTTTATTGGGATGTGAGTCCGCTGACCGAACCTGAATCGGTGCCATCGTTGGCATTGGGACCGACAGGGGTAGCGTGGCTCACAGTGCTGAGCGTAATCGTATGCAGCTTGACATTGCTCCTGAATAAACAGGCAAACCAGCCGGCGCAACAGGTGGCCCTCGCGTTGGGTCTGGTGGGCATCGGTTTTGCCAATTGGCACATGATCAGCGGCGATGGCATGGACGCATTTCGCAGCAATGCCTGGATCGGGGCCGTAGCCTTGGGGCTGGCAGCTAGTCAGCTTATGCAACACGAATCAGCCCGGCGGATTTTGTGGGCTGGCCTTTTGGCTTTGAGTATCCCTCTTCTTTTATGGGCGATGTGGGCGATATATGTTGACCACCCGGCCACAGTGAAGTTCTTTCTGCAACGTGAAGCCCAAACCATCACCCAACGTGGCTGGGAAATTAACAGCCCGCAACACCTCATTTATAAACGCAGGCTCATGCAACCTGAAGCCACCGGCGCGTTCGGCTTCGCCAACACCTTCGGTTCGATGATGACGGCCATGATGATGCTCGCGCTGCGGCAGCATTGGCGCACCTGCAACAGGCACCACGCAAACGGGTGATACTCACAGTTTTGCTGACAATGGCTGCAGGGTTGGCACTCTGGCTCAGCGGGTCAAGGGGTGCATTGTTGACGGCGTTGCTGGCAGGGGGTTGGTTATTGATACGTGCCTGGCAGCCGCATTGGCGCAAATTATCAATGTTGGCAGCAGGGTTGTTACTGATACTGCCGATCGTCGTGGTGGTGATACGACTCATGGTGGGGCCACCGACGACGGTCGAGGGTGAACGCAGCCTGCTCTTTCGCGGGTTTTATTGGCAGGGGCGGCTCAACTGGTGGTGCATCAGCCGATAGCTCAATCGCTCATCGGCACTGGCCCCTCGAGTTACAAAGATCTTCAAACGAAATATAAGCATCCACTCAACCCGGAGGATGTCGCCAGTACCCACAATGTGTTTATTGACTGGGTTGTGATGCTGGGAGTGGGGGGGCTGGCATGGTCGATGCTGCTGCTTGCTTGGATGGTCCATGCTGTGCGAAGTTGCTGGATACACGATTCCAATCCATCGATCAGTAAATCACAGGAAAAAGCCAATCGCACAGGGATGACCTCACTCACCAGCATCGATCCCCGCTGGCTGGGTTACCTCGTGCTTGCCGCATTGCCTGCGCTGGTCACCCAATTCTTCATGCAGGCACCTGCCATGACTTTGGAACGGAGTCTGCTGTGGCTGCTCAGTGCCGGTGTGTTTATTGTGCTGGCAGTGATGCTTGCTCAGGATGCCTGGTACACCGAAACAGGCATGCGATTGGGTATCACCACCGCAGCGCTGGCATTACTGGTCCACAACCAGATTGAGATGACGTTTTTTCAACCCGGTTCAGTGACGATTGCCATGGTGATGCTGGGCATGGCCGGGGGACTGCCAAAGTCAGCTGCTTTAGCAAAAAATGAAGTGATAAACCACAAGGTTGCAGTAGATGCATCATCACAGGATTCGGCAACAAATATAGGGGGGGGGGCGCGTTGGGTCTGGCTTGCGGCGATGGTGTTGTGCCTGATGGTGGTGACTCATCACGCGATGCAAACGACTCAGGTGCAATCGAGTCTGCGTCAAGCTGCCGAATCTGCTCGCCGCATGGACTTGGCTACAGCGCAGCGCTTGCTGCAAGAGGCCATTGACACCGCCCGACCTGCTCATACCCCGTGCCTTGGCGGAGGTAATGCTTGCTCAGATGCAGCATGATGAAGTCGTACCCATGACGATTGACCAGATTCAAGTCGAGCTTAATAAAATCGAAGCAAAGCTTGGGCCGAGGCTGATTCTTCTGCGACTCAATGCTCAGTTGGCTGAACTTACTCACTCGCTTAACCCGGCAAAAACCACCGCCTGGCTAACGGTCCAGACTTGGCAACGGGTGCTAGAACATGAGCCGTACAACCCGCGCACTCAACTTTCCCTT
>JAAUTM010000036.1 GCA_012031455.1 Phycisphaerales bacterium | reverse complement strand
AGCGATTGTCGGTGTATCGCTTGGGCTACCAATTCCTTACCTGTGCCATTTTCACCTAATATCAGCACATTGGCATCTGTTTTGGCAACTTTCTCAATAATTCGTAATACATTTTTGATGGCTTTGCTCTCTCCGATAAGCTCTGTATTGCCGCTGCTTACCTCTATGAGATGCTGATTTTTTTTTTGGAGATTCTCGACCTGCTTGTAAGAGTCGCTTAGCTTACCTGCCGAAAGAATCGTAGCCAATAATTTTTCGTTTTGCCAAGGCTTAAGGACAAAATCGGTTGCCCCGATTTTGAGGGCTCTCACTGCCATTCTACATCTCCAAAAGCCGTAATCATGATTACTACGGCTTTGGGTTGTTGTAAAAGTATTTGTTCCAACCAATAAAACCCTTCTTTGCCCGAAGTGGTATCTTCGGTAAAGTTCATATCCAGAAGTATGACATCGTAGAGTGCCTGATTGAGTAAAAATGGGATTTTTTTTGGATTAGACTCTATCATCACTTCCTTGACGTGCTTTTTAAGAAACATTTTTGCAGCCAGCAAAACGTCTTCGTCATCATCTACTATCAGTATTTTCATTGTAAATGGTTTTCTCTGGATTGAATTGCTCCAACGAGAGGATATTTTTTATAGATTTTGAAGTTTTCGCTCTAAGCTATTAATTTGTTGGTAGAGTTCTGGCAATTTCTTGAATATGGCATAGGCTTTGTAAAATTCTTTCAGGGCAAGAGCCGGCGAGCCTTGCAGTTGTAGTCCTGGTTGCTCTATGTCGTGTCCTAACCCCGACTGAGCTCCAATCATTGTTTGGTTAGCGATTCTGAGATGCCCCGCCAAGCCTACTTGCCCGCCAAACATACAATTATCACCAATTTCGGTAGAGCCTGCAATGCCCGTTTGTGCAGCTATCACGGTATTTTCGCCTACAACTACATTGTGGGCAATTTGTACCAAATTTATCTATTTTTGCCCCTTGCTTGATGCGAGTAGAACCCATCGTTGCCCGGTCGATGGTCGTATTTGCTCCGATACTTACGTTATTTTCAATGATTACATTTCCTATCTGCGGGATAGTCTGGAAAGAGCCATCGGCTTGCGGAGCAAACCCGAAGCCATCGCTGAAAAAATGGTGGAAGGCAAAGTCCGCAAGTTCTTCGAGGAAGTCTGCCTCAACCATCAGCCGTTCATCAAAGATGACAAAAAGAAAATCAGCGAAGTGCTGCCCAAAGGTGTCGCCATCAAATCGTTTGTGCGCTACCAGATCGGCGTGAAGTGATTTAACCTCCGTTAGTAATCTTCAATACCAAGCCCAGGCATAGCCATGCCTGGGTCTTTTTTACCTCAACAACCACTCACCACTCACCTACTCATCCCTACTTCACCGCCGCGTCCCCGGCCGTATTTCACGCTTGGACAGCATCTCACTGATTTCCTGCATGTAGAGCCCCAGTGCCTCTTCGGGTTCGCTTCCGTACATATCGTGAAACCACTCACCTGAAAGGTACTCGTTGTAGCCCGACTTGATCAATGCATCCAGGATTTCATCAACTGGCAGCTGCCCTTTGCCCATCGGTGTGACAACAACTTTCTTCCTGTCATTAAGGGCATCATGAAAATGCACGTGACGAATCAGCCCTTGCAGTTGCACCATGGTTTCCGCAAGGGTTTCTCCATCGCGGAACGGGTGCATGATGTCATAAACCACACCTAGCTCCGGCCTGTCCGCAAGCTTGATCACCGGGCACATTGCTCGCCACGCATGAAAGTATCGTGGGTTTCCAGCCATACCTGCACACCAAACTCCTGTGCCGTTTTGGCGATGTCCCGCAATCGCTCCGCAGCCGTCTCCAATACCTGTGCAGGTTCCATGCCCTCCGGTGCTGGCCCGCAAAATACCCTGATCCCTTTGGCTTCCACCTGTGCCGCCAGTTCCAGCCTCGCAGCCGCCTGTTCCACCACCGATTGCTCCATCAAACGCAGGCTGGTCCCCCAGGCAAGGCACCTCCAGTTCATGGCGATCCAGTTTCTGCCGGATTGCCTTGCGTTCGATCTTGTCCGTGTAAATCTCCACGCCATGGGCATGCCTTGCATCGCAGCGAAACTCAATGCCATGATAGCCCAGCCGTACTGCCGTATCAATCACCTGATCCAGCGTCATGGTCGGACAGGCGAATGTGACGAAACAGATTTTCATGCGTCGTTCCGTGGTTTTGGGCACCGATCATGCCGTGGGTGACACTAAAAGCATCGGCTGAATCTGTCAATCACCCTCAGCGATGAATCAAGGTTACAATCAGGACATGAATGCCTCCATACCCATCAACGACGATGGCCCGCTCATTGAGCCGATGTGCGCGATCTTTCGCCGGTTCCTCAAAAAACAAGGCCTGAAGTTCACCCCGGAGCGGGCCATTATTCTCGAAAGTGTGCTTTCCAAGACCGGTGTGTTCGAGGCAGAGCAGCTTCTTTACGAAATGCGCGACGCAGGCTTGCGGGTGAGCAAAGCCACCATCTACCGCACCCTCAAACATCTGCTCGAGGCCCGCATCATTTCCGAAGTGCTCATCGATTCCAAGCAGGCCCACTACCAGCTCACCGCAGGCCGCGAACCCAAAGCTCACCTGGTCTGCCTCGAAACCAACCTCATTATCGAGTTTGACTGCCCCAGCTCCAATCCATCCGCGACAAGGTCTGCCGGGAACATGGCTTTGCCCCCGTCAGCCACCGTCTGGTCATCTATGGCCTGTCCCCCGAAGCTCAGAATCAACCCGAACAGTAAATGCTAAAATACATAATGGATGCTTGATGATCCCCCGGAGCTTCGGATAACCTATCCACATGAACAGTAGTTCGATATGGAACAAAAGGTGAAGTCCCATGATTAAATCCATTGCCATCGAAAACCTGCGTGGCATCGCGGAAGGAAAGATCGATGATCTGGCCCAGGTCAATATTATCGTCGGCCCCAACAACTCAGGTAAAAGCACAATTCTGGATGCGTTGTTGATTGGTGCTTCACCAAATCCATGGCATGTCATTCAGAAGGTGGTCGATAGGCGTAAACATTTAGTTGATCCCCATCTTTGGTTGTTAAGTCGGGTCAATGGCAATAGGGCAATACAAGCGTTTCTAACTGTAGCCACAGACGAGAATCAGGAAAGATTCACCGTAATCAACCTTGTAAACCAGGCTGGCCAAACACCCGTCCAAGTCACCTATGGCTTGAGCAAAGAGGAATATGAGGAATTAACTAAATATAGTAATAATATAAGAAAACTTAATCCCAACGCCATGAATATGGAGCAGATATTATACACTACATAAAAAAAAAAATATAGACAGAATAAACAAAATACAAAATGAAAGGGGAGAGGCTTGGCAGCTCTATACCAGGTACCCCTGCTGTATATTTAATCGATCCCGATTCGAATTTCCAGGCAAACTCCCTTCCAGAACTATATACAAACGTGGCTGAAAGAGGAATGCAAGTTCAGGCAAAAAGATTGTCACTGATCTCATTACAAATATTGCGGATTTTGAAATACTCTCCAACAAAGGACAACCTTATTTATCGCTGGTACTGAAATCTGGTCCAGCCATGCCTGTTGCCACGGCTGGTGATGGTGTTCGATTGTTGCTGACCTTAAGTTTTGAACTTGCCCAGCCGGAAGGCGGTCTGGTTTTGATGGAGGAACCCGAAACCCACCTTCACCCGGCGGCAATTTTTCAGGCTTCACGGGCGATTCGTGCTGCTGCGGATCGAAAAATTCAGATCGTGGCCACGACCCATAGCCTCGACTTCATTGATGCCCTGATTCATCATTTTCAAGGCTCGCTCAACTCACTGGCGTTTTACAAGGTTCGTTTGGAAGACGGCAAGTTGCTGAGTTACCGCATGTCGGGTGAGGACGCGGCCAAGGCCCGTACGCAGATCATGGAGGACCTGCGATGAACCAGACAGAGACCTATGTTCTCTGCGAAGGCTATCACGACCGAGCGTTCTGGGCGGGTGCATTGTCGTACTTGAAATGCAATCGACCAGAACAAAAGGTGAAAGACCCATGGGGCAAGTTGGTGGTTAGTGGACAATTTGGTTACACAACGCCCGGCAATCACTTTATTCGTATTACGCCTGTTTCTGGCAATGGAAGCATTCTTCACTTTGCAAGACAACGTATCAACCGTCGGAATGTCGATAAAGTTGATCGTATTGTTATGTGTATTGATTCAGATTTACTGTTAGACGAATTCTCCGTCAGTCACACGGATAGCAATAACAATGAGCTACTTGCATGGACCCGGCAAATTGATTCTGACGCGATTGAGGAAGGTGCATACATCCGTTTGAAAGACGGTACGATGGTTAATTTGATTGAATGGAAGACGACGTCAACTGAGGCTGGGCATGGCGTTCCCGGCAAACAAACACTCGAACGCATTATATGTTCTGCCTTGGCTGCGACATTTCCGCAAAGAGCCTACGACGTTCAACAATGGCTGGACAGTCGTCATGAAAAGCCTGGAAAATCCAGTGCCAAGGAACATGCGTTTTCATACCTTGCCGGTTGGTTTGCGGATTCGGGGTCGTACGAGGGGGCGATTGCACAATGGTGGAACGATCCGAACATCCGTGAGCATATAATCGCAGAACTAGAAAAAACCGGCATATGGTCCATCATGCATGCCATTGCTTGCACCAACAACAATTGATTCATCAGGCCAGCGGCTTATTCCCCCGAATCCAGCACCGCCATGAACGCTTCCTGCGGGATGTCCACGGTTCCCACGCGCTTCATGCGCTTCTTGCCTTCCTTCTGTTTTTCCAGCACGTTTTTCGCTTACGGCTCACGTCACCGCCATAGCACTTGGCTGTCACGTTCTTGCCCACGCTCTTGATGGTTTCGCGGGCCACGACTTTTCCGCCGATGGCTGCCTGCAGAGGAATCTCAAACAAATGGCGGTCGATTTCCTTTTTGAGCCGGACCAATACCGCCCTGCCGCGCTGCTCCGCCTTGTCACGATGCACAATCATCGAAAGCGCATCCACACGTTTGCCATTGACCAGAACATCGAGCTTCACAAGATCGTCGGCGTGGAAGCCCATCAGTTCGTAATCCATCGTTCCGTAGCCGCGGGTGCAGGATTTGAGTTTGTCGTAAAAATCGTAAATCACCTCGGCCAATGGCAGGTGATATTCCAAAATCTGCCGAGTTTCCGAAAGAAACTGCTGCTTTTTGTAAATGCCCCGGCGGGTTTCGCAAAGCTTCATAAGATCGCCAATGCACTCGTTGGGCACAATGATTTCCGTGCGAATCAGCGGCTCACGGATTTCCTGCACGACCGACAAATCAGGCAGCTCCGCAGGGTTGGTGATCTGCAGAGTCGTACCATCACTTTTCAAAATTTCATAGGTCACCGTGGGCGCGGTCTGCACGATGGATACATTGGATTCGCGCTCCAGGCGTTCCTGAATGATGTCCATGTGCAACATGCCCAGAAACCCGCAACGAAAACCAAAACCCAGTGCTTCCGAAGATTGTGGTGCAAAGACAAAGCTTGCATCGTTGAGGTGCAGCCGGTCAATGGCATCACGCAGATTTTCGTAGGTCGTTTCGCCCGTGGGATAGAAATCACAGAACACCATCCGCTGCGGCTCTTTGTAACCGGGCAACGGTTCCGGAGCAGGATTCAATTCCTGGGTAATGGTATCACCGATGTTGACATCAATAAGGGTCTTGATCGCCGCCACCATGTAGCCCACTTCCCCGGCTTCCATCGGCTCCTTTTGCGGTCGCATCTTGGGAGCAAACTTACCCATCTCGGTAATGGTGAATGACCGACCGGTGCCCATCATCCGAATTTTGTCGCCAATGGCCAGCTTGCCATTGAACAAACGAAAGTACACCACCACCCCGCGATAATCATCGTATTTGCTGTCGAATATCAATGCCTGTGTCGGTGCATCCGGGTTGCCATTGTTGCGTACCAATGGCGAAGGCAGACGCTTGCAGATTTGATCCAGCAGTTCCCTGCAACCAATGCCCGACTTGGCCGAGACATACAAACATTCTTCCGCAGGCAGGCCCAGCACCTGCTCGATCTCCATGGCCACCTTTTCAGGCTGTGCCGCAGGCAGATCAATCTTGTTAATTACGGGAATGATTTCCAGCCCCAGACTGATGGCCAGAAATGCATTGGCTACCGTCTGTGCTTCCACGCCCTGCGTGGCATCGACCACTAAAATCGCACCTTCGCAGGCGGTGAGCGCCCTCGAAACTTCATAATGAAAATCAACGTGGCCGGGGGTGTCGATGAAGTTGAGTTCGAATTCCGTGTCGGTACCGGTGGGTGTGTACTTCACGCACACCGCCGAGGCTTTGATCGTGATACCCCGCTCACGCTCAAGGTCCATGTCATCGAGGATCTGGGCTTTCATCTCACGTTCGGAGATGGCCCCGGTGATCTGCAGCATACGGTCGGCCAGGGTGCTTTTACCGTGGTCGATGTGAGCGATGATGGAAAAGTTTCGGATGTTCATCAGCGGCCGTGTATTTTACACGGGAATCAACACAATCATGGACTGAATCAATCAGTCTAAAAGGCGGAGGCGGCAAAGCGAGGAATTATCCAAGCTTAGTCACGAAATCCATGCAAGATCACAGAAATATCACACGCGCGACAGATATTCACCCGATTCGGTGCTTACACGGATGACCTCACCCTGTTTGATGAAATCGGGCACGCGCACCTTCAAGCCCGTTTCCATGATCGCTTCCTTGCCCACGTTCGTGGCCGTCGCCCCCTTGATGCCGGGCGGGGTGTCGGTCACCTGCAGGTCCACCACCTTGGGCAGTTCAATCGAAATCACCTTGCCCTCGGCAATGAGTGCAGTGACGTTGGTGTTGGGTTTGACGTAGCCGATCAGATCGCCCAAAAGTTCGATGGGCACGGAGGTCTGGTCGTAATTTTCGCTGTCCATGAACACGTGGCCGGTGTTGTCGGAGTAAAGATACTCCATCTGCCGACGGTCCAGCATGACGATATCGACATCATCATTGCTGCGGATTCGCTTATCGAGAATTTCTCCCGAAGGAACAACCTTCAGCTTCAGTTGCACCATGGCCCGCAGGTTGCCGGGGGTGACGTGTTGGAATTCTTTGATGACGTAGAGCTTGTTGTCAAAGGTCACAGCCATGCCCGGCCGAATTTCGGTCGCTTTCACAGGAAAGACTCCTCAAAAACAAAGGAAACGGTTCACCGCTTGCCGATGGGTCACACCCTCCAGCCGCGAGCCAAGCATTGTAACAGGCATTGGCTCGATGCGAAAGCGTCGGACACGATGGGTTCATTGCATATTGGCAAGTGATGAAGAACCATCGGAATTGCTGGTATGAAGACGATGCATGGGGGGGTATAGATTTTGTGTTAGTTTTTGATGAGCCCAGAAACATCTCGTCCTCACTGGTCTATATTTATCCCTCGTTATTCACAGTCTTGGATTAACCAATCAAAGTTAGGGGAAAATCATGAAAACGCAATGTTCGATGACCTTATGCAGTTTGATTCTGGCAAGCTCTGCCACCAATGTGGTATTCGCAGATCCTTTGCAGTTCCTGGGCAGGTCTGAAGTTTTAGCGGCTGCGGAGATTTCTGCTTTTGATCCGGACAGCAATCGACTACTGACCGTCGGTCCCCTGGGTATTGAAATCCTTAATTTTCCAATCCCGCCACTCCCACAGCCATCGGCTCACTCGCCTTCCCCGCACCCGCTGGTTTGGTTTACGAACCCAACAGCGTCGCCATCCGTGACGGAGTCGCTGCCATCGCCGTCGCAGTGAAGGATGCTGTAACCAATGCTCAAAATCCCGGTTTTGTTCGCTTTGTTGACGTGGCTGCTGGTACGCAGATCGGCAGCGATGTCGCAGTCGGCTATCTGCCCGACATGATCACCTTTACCCCCGATGGCTCCCGCATCCTGACTGCTAACGAGGGTGAACCCAACAGCTACGGCCAAGCTAACAGTTTCGACCCCGAAGGCTCCATCAGCATCATTGATATCAGCGGTGGCTTTGCCAGCCCCACCGTTCTGACCGCCGGGTTCACTTCCTTTAACCCGCAAATTGCTGCCTTGCGCAGCGCCGGTGTTCGCATCTATGGCCCCGGCGCCACCGTCGCTCAGGACCTCGAACCTGAGTACATCACCATCAAAGGTCAAACCGCATATGTCACATTGCAGGAAGCCAATGCATTGGCTTACTTGGACATTCCCACTGCCACGGTAACGCAGATCGTTCCGCTGGGTTTGAAGGACCATAGCCTGCCCGGCAACGGCATGGACCCCTCCGACCGTGATGTGAACGGATCTGCAGGCGGTGGTGGCAAGATCAACATCGTTAACGTCCCCGTCTTTGGCATGTATCAACCTGATGCCTCGATAGCATGGAAGTCGGTGGTGTGGTCTATCTATTAACCGCCAAACGAAGGTGACAGCCGTGATTACACCGGCTTCAGCGAAGAACAGCGCGTTGGC
>JAAUTM010000035.1 GCA_012031455.1 Phycisphaerales bacterium | reverse complement strand
CGGCGATCATCACCATACGACGCAACCATCCCGACTGGCGCATTCTCTGACGCGCGCTATTGAACCGAATAAGCTCATCCAGATGCCCCACGATGCGATGGGTACCAGCGCTCTCATGTTTGCAAAACGTATCTTCGCTTCTTGGTATACATTCACCTTATCGACAAACATTGCTGCATCCAGATTAGGAGTTGTCGAAACATGGCTCAGCAGCGAAGGCTGAGGATTCCACCCCCGACGATATTATGATCATGCTGCCGGTAATCGCTCAATGGCTCGGAGATCAGCCGAACATTTCCCACACCCGCGCAAATCATTGCAACCCAGCGATCATGATGGTAGCCTTGAGGGAAGGGTAATAGTACAGGGCAAATCGATCGTCTGAATGCCATGGCGTGGCCGGAAATAGGACTGTGAAAACTGAATACTCTAAAGGCATCTCCCCTGTTTACTCGGTCCTGCCAATCTTTGGTGAAACCGCAAAGCTCCCAATTGAGTCGGCTGCCGATGGGGTGAGCTTCGCTGTCAATCAGGCGGTTATTGGAAGCGACCAGGGAAACACTCTCATCGTCCTGGAGTATGGCAGCCATAGTCGCAATCTTTTTAGTATACCAGATATCATCCTGATCACACAGAAAAATAATATCACCCGTGCAATGCGATATTGCTTTCTCAAAGTTTGAGATGACCCCTAACGATTCCTTGTTGATTAACAACTTGATCGGAAGGTCTGTTTTCTTTTGATATGAATATATTAAGTCGACGGTTCCATCGACCGAGCCATCATCACAGATAACAATCTCGTCAGGCCGTCGCGTTTGATCAAGGAGGCTTTGCAGTTGGGCGGCCAGGTACTTATCGCCATTGAAAGTACAAAGTGCCACCGATATTTTTATCCTGTCTTTCATCATTGAGGAACATACTGTAAGTCAATCCGGTTGGGAAGTCCAAGCAATGCAATTGGATTCCAAACAATGTCAAGTCGGATCGATATGATCGCGAATACCCCTGAAAGACAGGTATCTTGCGTAATCGTGATGCAGATATACAAGGCTATCCCGCTGTTGATCGTGGAATTCAACCCCCGACAGGCTCAGCAGGCAGGGGTCCAAGCCGATGCGTTCATCCGTCGTTTGTTACGCTTGGCCCCGCAACATCATGCATGGGTGGTGGAAACCGGACATCATTTGACCGACCTTTCGCCCCAGAGCCTGACAACACTGGGGCAGTGCAATCTGCGCCTGATGCCCGGCAACAAGTCCTGTAAACCCATGCAAAGCAAACGTTAAAAATAGATTTATAAAGATTTCGCAGCCATTGGCAGCGTCCTGCCATCACCGACGATTTTCATCGAGGGTACATTTTTATCAATTTTTTGGTTTTTTTACGTTGACAATACGTTATGCTTTGCTTATAATTAGGTAACCTGTTGCGTAAGGCGTTGCGTTGTTCTGTGAGATTAACCCAATTTCTGCATCATTCCAATCCAAGGAGGAGAACGGTATGAAAGCGAAGCAACTCATTATTGTCGGAGCGATTCTTTCCGGAGCTATGGTTGGTCACAGCCAAGCCAGTTTGTTGGTGTATCAAGGCTATGAATATGCCACTCGTGGCGACTTAATTCGCCAGGGGAGTCCATTGGCAATTGATCCGGTGAGCTGGAACGGCGATGGCAATACCTCAGCCATTGGCTTTACAGGGAGCTGGGGGGCGCAGGCCTTTGGATCTAACAATACTGCTTGGGATATTACAACGCAATTACCCACTGCGCCAGCGACTAGTCAGTTCTATTCCAAAGTTACTGCTGGCACATTCACCGATTTGCCACAGGCTTGGACCAGTACCGGTTTCACTCAGGTGGGACGTTACGCTGAGGGCAACCAAACTACAGGAGTTCGTTACAACAACCTCAAACTCAGCACCCCGATTCTCGATGTCGAGCAATCGGGCGTCCTGTACGTGAGTTTTCTGCTTAGAACTGGAACAGATTTGTCTTTACCATCGCCATCAACTCACATTGATGTAGTCAGTTTCCGCCTTGGATCCATCAGCGCCGATGGATTTAATTCCAGTAAGCTTCATTTTGGTTTCACAAAGGACAAGATTGCGATAGGTCAAGGATTTACCCCAGGCACACCGGGAGAAATCGAAGCCAACACCACCTATTTCTTCACTGCGAAAGTTACGACTCAGGCCGGGAATGACACCGTTCAGGCAAAACTTTACAAAGGTACCACGGCATTGGACACAAGCGAACCCATTAGTTGGGATGTGTCCCGCAATTTTGAAATACTCGCAACACCTGCTTCGGGTGGTTCTTTGATCAATACCTTCTCGACCGCCATCAATACAAATTTTGGTGCAGGTATTGATGAATTCCGAGCAGGAACAACCTGGGCTTCGGTGACCGCCATCCCCGAACCGGCTTCGCTTTCGATCCTCGGTCTGGCGGGGCTGATGATGCTAACCCGGCGGCGATAACATGCTGACAGAATCGGCAATGGCTGCTTCATCACAAGTATCACGCAGGGAACTTTCTCGATGGCTCTTGAAAATGGTCACATGACTGTCCAGCAGATCGCCGAGCTAGCCGGTGTCTCTGCAGCCACGGTATCGCGGGTGCTTAACAATCGCCCCGGTGCCAGTGAAAAGGTCCGTCAGAACATCCTTCGGCTGGCCAACGAATCGGGCTATCGCGGGGCCATTCACCGCAACAGCACCGCTACGTTGCAGATCGGTCTGGTGCATACGCGCTCGGCCTTGAATCTCTCTGATGGCTATGAAGCCGGACTCATGTTCGGGGTCTATCGCAGTCTGTTTCAGGATCGCCTTCGCAACATCCAGGCACAGATGGTGCTCACGGATATTTCCCAGCGTTCTGATAACGAGTCAATCTCCCAGTATTTCCTCCGCCGTAAGCTTGATGGGGTGGTTCTGCGATCACATCCCCCGGCCAGGGAACTGGCGCGTGAGATACAGAAAGAAGGTTTCCCCTGTGTGGTGCTTTCCGACCGCTTTCCCGGCGAACCGGTTGATTGCGTCGATTTTGATTCCCGACCGGGTACCTTGCGTGCGTTTGAACACCTTTACGGGCTGGGGCATCGCCGCATCGCCTTTGTCACGCAGCATTACACCTTGCCCAACAGCACCGATCTCAATGATCGTTATGAGATCTATTGCGAACAGCTTCAGGTCCACAATATTGCTTATGACCCCAAACTCGTGCAGGGCGTGGCACACTACAGCATCGGTCCAACAGAACTGAGTTGTGCCAGTGCCATCGATCAGTTTTTGGTGCTGGCGGACCCGCCCACCGCCATCATGACCGTCACCCCCCGGTTCACCATCAACCTGATCCGCCGGTTGCAGCAGCGCGGGGTACGCATTCCCGAACAGATGTCGGTTGTTGGCTTTGATGACATCGACAGCCGTCACTCCCAATACCCGGTGTACAGTTCCATCTGTCAGGACAGCGAATACCTGGCTTCCATGGCTACGGAAATCCTGCTCGACCGGCTGTGCGGCGATCGTCAGGCCCCTGTCCGCCAACTGGTTTTCCCCACCACTTTCGAAGCCAATCAAACCACCGGCCCGGTACGCTCCGGGCCACTCACGTTGCATTGAGCAAACTCAGGGTACCCCTATCAGGAGAACGACCATGTCAAGAATCAAGCATCAAAGTGCCTTCACCCTCATCGAACTGCTGGTGGTGATTTCCATCATCGCCCTGCTGATCGGGATTCTGCTCCCGGCTTTAGGAGCCGCCCGCGACAGCGCCCGAACCACCCAGTGCCTGGCCAACATGCGGACCATCGGTCAGGCGACAGCCACCTATGCCGCTGACAACAATGACTACTATCCGATTGGGAGAAATCCCGGGGTGACCCCCGCCTATGACTGGTCCACCACTTTGGGCAAGTTGATGGACTTAAATGATAACGGCAACAATTCCAGCAGAACAGTATCAGGCATGCGTGTATTCCAATGTCCTGTGGTTAAAGATGGACGTAATAGTCCGACAGGCCTTCATTACGGGGCACATCCCCGTATGTTCGCCCGTTTCAATTCCACTGCTGCTCCTAATGCTCAGTATGTCATGGTGGGGGGACAACCTGTAATGCTTAAAAAAACCAGCCAGGAAGCTCGTCCCAGTTTGATCGCCATGGTCTTTGATGGTGCGTTGTACATCGCCTCCAACGGTGCCTGGCAGACGGAGCCGACCATGCAGGCCATTGATGGCAATACCATTTTCGCAGGCTATCGACTTCTCTATCAAAGACCAGGATTTGATCCAAATTTTAATTACTATCAGCCCATCAATGGTGGAACCAACACCGATCCGGAAAGCTATGTCGGCAACATTCATCAGGATGTCCGCTGGCGCCATACGGGGGACAATGCCCTCAATACCCTTTTTGCCGATGGACACTCGGGTACCTTTGCTTACAACAAAAACAATCCAACCCTCCTGAAAATCAACCTGGCGGTCTCGAATCCTTAATCACGAAGTATTCGGTTCCCATGCCCCAATCGGTGTGGGAACCTTTGAATTAACACTTAGGTCGTGTTTATCTCTGCCATGCTCTGTTCATAAACATGGTAGAGCCGGAATAGGAATTCCCGATGATTGCACGCACTTCGTGGGCCACTTTGATTGCTGCCTCCTCCCTGCTGGGTTCAGCCGCGGTATTTGCTCAATCCTCCAGCCCGGTGTCGCAACCAGCCGGGGCCAAACCCAACATCCTTTTCATTGCGGTGGATGATCTTAAACCCGTGCTTGGCTGCTATGGCGACCCCATTGCCAAAACCCCCAACCTTGATCGGCTAGCCAACGTGGCACTCTTTTACCAATGCTCATTGTTCGCAGGCGGTATGTGGAGCTTCCCGTGCCAGTATCATGACCGGACTGCGCCCTGATCGGACGGGGATCACCGAGTTTCATATCAAAATGCGCGCCACCCTGCCGGGCGTGGTGACCATCCCGGAGCATTTCCAAAACCATGGCTACCATGCGCTGGGCATGGGCAAAATCTATGACTATCGCAATGTGGATACGCCCAATGACCAGCCCTCGTGGAGTCGGCCCTACATAAACTTCAAAGACCCGACGGGCGATTTTTATGGCTACGCCGATCCACAGCGTGTCAAAAATATCATTGAGCTTCAACAGCAGGCGCGCAAATCCGGCCTGACCGAGCAATTCCAAATCAAGCAATTTGTCACGGACCGTCCGCCTACCGAGAAAGCGGATGTCCCCGATAATGCCTATAGGGATGGAATCGTTGCCGACCATGCGGTACGAAGCCTGCGTGAACTGGCAACCAAAGATCAGCCGTTTTTCCTGGCGGTGGGTTTCTACAAACCGCATTTACCTTTCAACGCTCCCACCAAATACTGGGACCTCTACGACCCTGCGCAATTCAGCCCTGCCGTGATATCAGAAGATGCCTGAACACGCCCCGATGCTGCATTTTCAAGATTCCTTTGAACTCAAAAACGCCTACACCGGGGTTCCCAAACCGGGCGAGCCGATGCCATTGGAGCAGCAGATTCATCTGATCCATGGCTACTATGCCTGTGTCTCCTACATTGATGCTCAAATTGGCAAGGTGCTTGATACATTGCAAGAGACAGGCAAGGACAAGAATACTATTATCGTGCTTTGGGCCGACCACGGCTTTCATTTGGGCGACCATGGCATGTGGTGCAAACATACCAACTACGAACAGGCCACAAGAATACCTCTGATGATCGCTGGCCCACCCGGGATGCTACCGGTCAACTCCACCCATGCCCCGGTGGACCTGACCGATCTGTATCCAACCCTTTGCGAACTGGCAGGCCTGCCCAAACCTGAGACATACGATGGCACAAGTCTGGTGCCGCTGCTGCATGATCCCATGGCGGATGTCAAGCCCGCCGCCCGCAGTCAGTACCCCCGCCAGAAAACCGAATTTGGCGATGTGATGGGATATGCCTTCCGTGATCGGCGGTATCGCTACGTTCAATGGCGGCAGATGGATGCCCAAGGCAACCTTGGCCGCGGTCCGGTTGTTGCGCGTGAGCTGTATGACTATCAAACCGATCCGTTGGAGACGGTCAATCTCATCGATCACCCGGCCAGCAGGCAGGTGGTGGAGCGATTTGAAGCCATGGTCACTGCGGATAACACCGGTTTGAATAAAGCAGTGTTTACCAGACAACCGGTTTCAATCAAGCCCTGACTCAACCACGTTTATGATCCCTGTCCTGACACATACACAAGAGAATATATGAATCAGTCGCTGAATAACAACACCACCGCTACTCTCCCTCAAGGCAAAATTCAGGGGGTGTTACGCCGCAATGATATCAACCCCCGGTACTTCACCGATGACTCCGGTCAAGCGGTGTATCTGACGGGTTCCCATACCTGGAACAACCTGATAGACATGGGGCATCCGCCGGTGGAGTTCGATTGCCCCCGGTATATGGACTGGCTGGTGGCGCAGGGGCACAACTTCGTGCGTATGTGGGCCTGGGACATGCTCACCACCTGGAATCCCAAGGATGTGGTGGTGCATTTCCCCTGGAAGCGAACCGGGCCGGGCCTGGCGGTCGATGGCAAGCCAAGGTTTGATCTGTCCTGTTATGATGAGGAGTACTTTAGCCGACTGGCGGAACGTATCGCGTTGGCGCAGGACAAAGGCATCTACATCAGCATCATGTTTTTCGATGGCTGGGGCTCCTTGCGTCCAACAAAACCATCATCAATACCCATGTGTCTGCAGGTTGCAACAACATCAACAATATCGATGTGAGCACCACACTGAAGGATGATATCTACCGTGGCTGGGTCACGCTGGATGATCCCGCAATCATCGAAATTCAGGAAAAGTATATACGTAAAGTGATTGATATTGTGAATGGTTACGACAATGTCCTTTACGAAATATGCAACGAAGCCGGAAAGCAATCTCACGACTGGCAGGATCATCTGATCCGCGTGATCAAGGAATATGAAAAGGGCAAGCCCAAACAGCACCCGGTGGGCAGCACGGGGGGACAGGGAACGCTCAACGCCCGAACGTATCAAAGCCCAGCGGACTGGATCTCTCCGGATTGCGGGGCTGGCGATGAATTTGCGGATGAATATCGACAGGGCCGATACACCTGGGGTGAAGCCCGGTTTGATACCAGGGACAAAGTCGTGATCCTTGACACCGATCATTTGTGGGGGATCGGTGGCGATGAGGAGTTTGCGTGGAAGAACTTCTGCCGAGGGTACAACGTGATCTACATGGATCCGTTCCTTGACATGCCCTGGCACTTTTTTGAACATCCGCGCTGGCCAGCGAGTCACAACGTTCACCTTCGCCGGGAAATGGGGAGCATTCGCCGATACGCCCAGATGATGGACCTGAATCACTGTTTGCCGCTCAATGCTTTGTCCACCACCGGCTATTGTCTGGCGCTTCCGGGCAGGTCGTATCTGGTGTATCAACCCCAGTCAGGGCCGTTTCGCCTGATGCTGGTCGGCGGGGAGTATCGGCAACAATGGCATGATCCCTCCACCGGCGAAACCCGGCCTTGGGAAAAGCATACCTATGCCGATGGTTGGACGACCTTTAATCCGCCCATGCAGGGTGATGCGGTGTTATACATTCAGGCACTCAAGTAAGCAGCGTACCATCTATAAATCAGTTTCAATATCAAACAATGAATATCAAGATGAAAGGGAACAGAATGTTTGTAAAAGTATTAAGGTCGTTCTTTAGGAGCATTGTCATGGTCATGATCGCCATGCAGTTGTTATCGGGGTATGCCAGCGCCCAGCCACAGGGGTTGTATCACGATCTGGGGTTTGACTGGGTGAATCGAGCCACGCGCGTGGGCCCACGGCAGATCCTGGTCAATGTGGTAGATGGCATTGCTTACCAGGGCATCTGGGACAACGAAAAGATTGAGCGCTCGGTGGGCAAGTTCGAGCCTAATGCTTTTCATGGCATGAGTCAGGAGTGGACCATGAGCAGTGATGGCAGCCCGATTCAGGGTTCAGCCACCACCCGGTACTGCTTCCCCGAACAGGCTGGTGACAGCGAGAAGCGGGCCGTGCGTTCCATGATTCTGCTCACCGCCAACCGGGATTTTGTCGAAGGTGAAACCATCACGGTCAAACCGGTGACCGGTGGCCAGCCACTGGCGGTGCTTATCAGCGATCAAGCCAAGTCGGATCTGGTGCAGGTACCGCATCAAGGCTGGACCCCCGGCAGCCCGGACAAGCACGCCATGCTGGGTTACTGGTTTGGCCCCGGCCACGCCGCCGATGCCTGGCTTTCTGACAAGATTACTTTTGCCGTGGTCGATGATGCCAGTGGCAAACCTGTCTCCGGGTTTGACTGGTCCGATGGTCACCGGCTGATCAAGGTCCGTGATGCCCAGGTGGTTCACGCTTATCAGCAGGCGGTGAACAACTGGCAGACCATGCACGATGTCTATGAAGCCCGTTTCCCTGAGCTTACCGCACCCGGCAAGTACCGCGTGGTGGTCAAGGGGATCGGCGCTTCTTATCCCTTTGATATCGCCCCCGATGTGCATTACCCGCTCATTCGGCATGTCGGTCGGGGCTTTTATCTTTCTCCAGCATGATGACACCGAGCGCGCCA
>JAAUTM010000034.1 GCA_012031455.1 Phycisphaerales bacterium | reverse complement strand
TGGCCCGGTGGCGGCGGACGTGGGCCCGGTGGTGGTGGACGCGCTCCGGGTGGGTTCGGCGGCGCTCGTGGTGGTGGGCGGTAATTCGACCCATGAGCTTTTTTACTTTGAATTTGATGGGTCCGGCCTGGAAAGGTCGACCTTTTAATAACCATAGCGCCTATGCTTGAAGCATCAGCCAATGACAGAAGGGATTTCATCCATCACCATGAGTGAACCAGCCAACACTTCCAATGATTCAGATCATGTCGGCCAATCGACAGGCAATGCTGATAGCAACACCACCGGTCTGCCTCTGGTTTCAACCAGTGGTAAGTCCAAGAGCAAAACCCGAGGCAAGGCCGTGGGTAAAACCGGAGGAACCGGGGGAGCCGGGAAGTCGGATCGACAACTCAGGCAGTTTGCCATCGATGTAGCCCGGTTGCTGGACGATCTGCATTGCGAAGAAATCATCGTGCTGGATGTGCAGGGTAAAAGTCAGACTGTGGATTACGTGGTGATCGCCACAGGTACATCGGATCGGCAGATTCGATCGATGGGTGAGAGTGTGCAGGATTTGGGTAGTGAACGCGGATTGTTGCGTTTCGGGCGTGAGATCGATGGCCGATCATCATGGGTGATTGTGGATTTCACCGACATTGTGGTGCATGTGTTTGAAACGATGACCCGTGCCCACTATGACCTGGAAATGATGTGGGGGGATGCCCCACGGGTGCGTTGGAAACGCGTGGCTCGGAAAAGCACGAAAGCTGCGAGCCCCAGCGAGGAAAAGGATTAACGCCGACTGCAACGGTCGGTGGTGAGGGTGATGTTGTCGCGGGTGACGTTGACTGAGATTTGCTTTTGAAATTGAAACTGGCGCTTTCCGCCAGTGTGATCCCGCACCGCTCGGATCAGGGGCGACAGCATGCGCTGGCCCAGTTGATCAGCAGGCACACCCAGTTGTTGCAAAGCATGTCGCAGCAGGTCAGCCAGCACCAGGCTGGGAAGGTCACGGGCAGTGGAACGCATCAGCGTAATGGATGCACCATCCGGCGAGGTATGCAAATGAGATTGTGCCAACCGGGTTTGCATGTGCAAAAGAATTGCCAGTGCTCGAAAGTGATGTGTCATGCGAGTGCTGGTATGAGCAACACCGGGACGCAAGGCATGCAGCACCGGCACCACCTGAGCACGCAGGCAGGCACGCCAGCGGGATAGATCATCGTTGGTGGCGTCCTCGTGCCAGCGCTGACGCAGCGATTTTAAAAAGTCGCGCAGCTCCGCACGGTCCACATCCAGCAGGGGGCGCAGCAGGATGAGTGGGGAGGGTGCTGATTCAGTGGACAATCTTTCAGGGAGAGTAATCCGCAAAGGTCGTCGCCAGGCAATGCCCGACAGGCCGTGCACCGAAGTTCCACGAAGAAGCCGCATAAGCAAGGTTTCCAACTGGTCGTCGGCATGATGAGCAGTGACGATACAGTGGGCACCAGCTTTGAGTGCCATTTCATGCAAGGCTTGGTATCGATGCCGCCGGGCATTGGCTTCGGTGTTGCCTCGCCAGTGGGAAGGGTCAAGATCAGCACGGACAAAAGGCAGACCCAGTCGATGGGCCAGTCGTTTCACAAATCGCGCATCCGATTCGGCGCTATTGTCAGGGCGCAGGTGATGTTGCACATGGGCCACGGTAAGTTGCAAATGCCAGGGACGGGTGGATGCAAGGATGTGCAGGGCGCGCAACAGAGCTACGGAGTCGGCTCCGCCACTGACGGCCACAAGCAGATGCGCCCCCGGTTTGACCCGGCAACGATGGCGCAAAGCGGTGGCCACGGTTTTGACGACCGGATGCTCGCGGGGGATCATGCGTAAAACACCCATGCACCGATCATAACCGTATCATTGCTTGGACAGCCAACCGGTGCCGGTCTTGAAAAATCGCATCATGAAAGCTACATCATTGTTTACAGCCGATGTCAACAACCTTGTTCAGAATAGCGAGGCATGGGTGCAAGACAGTGCATCCACCGTAATAGCTATGCCGAATCCGCTGCTGGCCAATGTGCTCACGGAACTGGGTTTGCCGGATGTGATGCTGGTGGCTGGCATCGCGATGGTGATGATATTTTGATGGGACGGTTGCGGCGGAGGGGTAAGCAGCCTGCGCCGACCCGGCTGAGTGTGCATGAATCGATGGAAAAGCAGCGGCAAATGCGGGCTTTGAACACGGACATGGAACAGGTCATGGTGGAAATACAGCAGATGGCCCGGCAGGTCAGCGCTCAACTGGATGCTAAGGCTGCGCACTTGGAACAATTAATTAAGGAAGCGGATCAAAGGCTCAAACGGCTGGAAGAGATGCAAACAGGGGGGATTGCCAAGCAATCATCGCCCCAGGGACATGGCAGCGATGATATGCCTGCCGAAGATTCGGACAATGCGATGTCTAATGCTGACGCAGGCACGAAGCATGGACTTAGCAATGCGTTAAATGCGAACCGTGCGGACGACCCCGACCCGTTGGCATTGCAGGTGTACCTGCTGGCGGACAGGGGTTTGGCTCCAGCTGCGATCGCTGGCGAGCTTCACGAACATGTGGGCAAAGTGGAATTGATCCTGGCGCTTCGGCAAACTTGAATGCTTTTCAAGTTAGCTTGAATGCAAATGGAATCAACCCAGCAGTTAAGCTACGCCCCAATGCCTCAGATAGGAAGTATAAATGTTGACCACTCATGATGGTTGAGGCATGACAACCCGTACAACCTGTGGCTCAGTCATGGTGATACGAATCTGATTCAGCGACTGATCGATGACATAGCGAACGTGGCCTTTGGGATTCCATCCTTGATCATCATAGATTCCATGTTCAGCAGAAACCTGCTTGATCATGGGCCAGCGTAACTGATCATTTTGAATGCTGATATTGCAGGCATATCCGATCATGTAGTATTCATGACTTTGGGTCTGTATGACAAGGGCCTGTCCAATATCTTCACCTTCGACCGCCACATAAGTGCCGCAGAGATCTGCCCGCATGGAAAACTTCTGGCCAGGCTCATGCGACATGAATACTTTTAATTGATTGGTACGCGAATACTTTGCAATTAAAGGCAGAGCCATCTGTAACGAACGATAGCAAGTAGCAAGTTGACGGGCACCATTGGCTATTGAGCCGTCCGGAAGGACATAAGGTTTATGCGGCGTGGGATAGGATGTATTCAAGGCCCAGGGGGCAAAAATGGGGACTCCATACTCCCCGATGGCAAGGTAGGCAACGCGGGAGGCCATGGGACTTGTATCGCTGTTGGTTTCGGTGATTGCGGGGATGTTGCGTCCGACAAGATACCGATTCAGAGCCATACGAAGGATGTTGGAATTGCCCTGACCCCGGACATACATGTTTGCCCCACAGAAATCAATCGAGGGACAGTGCTTAAGATAGGTTGCTACATCTTCACCAGCAGACCCACCCACAATACAATCGCGAAGCAGAACATTCACAAAATTCACAAAAAAAGGCAATGGGTAGATAGCCTTGCCCGCATTGGTGAGGGGCTTGATCCATTTTTCAGCCATCAACCAGGCACTGAAGGACAGATCCTCTTTAAAGCCACCGGTGTTGTAGGCTTCCAGAGCAGCGGGGGCATAATCGCGCCAATGCAGGCGGTTGTCCACTCGCCTCCAAAAACAGATATTTCCATTTTCTACCTGAATCATTACAACTGTGTATGTCCCATCATCGACCTCCTTGATATGTCTCATGAAGGCACAAAAGGCTTTGGTCTCGACATCCACAATCGGCTGGTAGGCATACGAAATTGCATTGTGGTGAACCCGGCCCTGCACATCAATAGCGCGGGGGTAAGTCTGATCATCCTCAATCACATACATCGGCGCATAGACTTCCCCGGTCATATTACGATAGATATTTCCATTGCTGCTGCCATAATGACCGAACCAGCAGAGGATCAGTTTCAATCCATGTTGTCGGGCAAGTTGCAGGACATGATCCACATAGGAAAAATCGTAAACTCCCGGCTCAGGCTCCACCATGGACCACTTGATGGGAACCTTCAGGGTATTGAGGTTCATACTTGCCGCGCGGGTATAGATGATCATAGACATTCAGAGTCTGGTGGTATTGGCCATAGATCAGGTCCCACCAGCCAATTTCCGCAGTCAAGGCCACAAAGGGAGAACCATCGACTATCAATCGCGGATGGCCGCCAACTTCCGCAAAACAGGGAATCCCCCTTTTGTGGTTCGGTGCTCTGGAATCAATCAGATTGGTGTTAGATGTCATAGCGAAAAAACCTCGCAGCATGATCCTGGTTAATGCAATAGGTCGATAACTGCAATACGCAGTAACATTGGAAGCTGAAATATATCATTCTGCCAAGCCGTTGACCGTAGCAATGGCACGTTGGTAATAGGGCCATGCCAGTGGATTCGCAAGAATGGGATCCTGAACCCTGCGTAGGTGAGCCATCAACTCTGTGGACAATTGTTTGAGTATGGCCTGATGTTCGAGCACATCCGCCAGGTTGTTGTATTCCAATGGATCTGATGCCAAATCATACAATTCTACAAACGGGAGCACACCATCCCTACCAGTCATGACATTTTCCTTCCCACCAAGAGCGATCGGCAGTTTAATTTTCCGAGAGGGCGAAAAATTAAAGATCAGTTTCCATCGATCTGTTCGCAGGCAGCGGATATCGGAACTCAGTCCGTTATGGGTGTGTTCGGAAAAAATGGTGGATCGCCCGCCTGGGGTTTTGGGATTTGTGCAAGAGTTGGAAAAACTCTTGCCATCCAGTCCATCGGGTATTGGTAGTCCCGCCAATTCAAGCAGGGTAGGTGTCATATCCACATTGCTTTCAAGATGATCGCATACCTGATTGGCAGGGATTCCCCCGGCAGGCCAGCGGACAAGCAGTGCAGTGATGATGCCGGGATCATAAAGCGTTGTTTTGGCACGTGGATACGGAATACCATGATCGACGGTGTAAACAACAATTGTATTATCCGCCAGACCGGTTTCATCAAGCGTCTTCAAAATCTGACCAATGGTTTGATCAAGGCGTGCCACGCTGCCTTGCAGACCCGAGAATTCAATTTGTGCAGCCTGATTATCAACATACTGAGGTGGAATATACACACCCTTGTCGGTATAGGGTTTGGCACCATCCACTAAATATGGATGATGGGTGGCATTGGTTCCCACCTGGAAATAAAAGGGCTTGTTCTCTTTGGCCAACTCCCTCAGCTTTGGACATACATTGTTTAAAATATCCGAACAATGATCCCCACTCATGTACTGATCAAAACCAAGGGTTTCGATATTATCATGGAAATCAATTTCATGAACAACACCCGCAGCTACTGTTTTATATCCAGCCCTTCGGAAATGGTAGGAAATGTGACAAGTTGGATCATGGTACTGCCACCACCATGGCCCATGAGCCAGACCCATCACACCATTGCGTTGCGGATACAAGCCGGAAAACATACATGCTCGACTGGGACTGCACATGGCCCCGGTCGCAAAGAAACGGGTGAAACGCACACCTTCCTTGGAAAGCTGATCCAGGTTGGGACTGTGGACTTGGTCAATCCCATAGCAACCCAGATGACTGCCTGTGTCATGGGAAATGATTACGAGCACATTGGGTCGAGTGGTAGCAGTTGCCATACATCATCCTTATGAAAGTGTAGTTATTATTTGGACTCGTGCGATTCGCTCGTATGATCCACCGGCTTCTTCTTTACATAGGTTAATACAGTGCGCTGGGATGGTAATCATTCTCATCGATGGTGCAATTAATTACAGCCATTTTCAGGTTTCTACGATCAACAATCAAACTATAATTACATCTTAAGTTGTATTCATACAAGTTTGTCTAGCGATTAGCACTTGCATTCTTGTTTGAGGTTCCAGAGATTAATCCCGCTTCCTTATAAGCACTTTTAACGATATCTCATCACAATTGCAAATGCAAACCTTCAGTGAACCAATTAACGCCAAAATGGTCCACATGGATGGTTCAAGCGTCAAGTGTCTGGTTTCTCCATTACAAATAACACCTTAAAACAACAATTTAACTGCTTTTTATCCTCTAATAACGTATCAATGACAAATATCCACAGACGGAATACAATCATAATAATAGCTGCAGAATCACTTGTGCCAAATCGAAATTCAGGTACAATGGATTTAGGGTATCTGTTCCATGAATTTTTAATCTAGATGATTCTTCATTGTCTGACAGGAGTGATCTTATGCATCGTTTCAGAATTTCAGCCACACCGATTCAAGTTCTGGCCACACTGGTTGGGGTGTTGATATTGGTCTCTGTATCGCATGCCCGGCTGCTCCACGTCTCGATGACAGGCACCAGCAATGGTGATGGCTCAGAGGAGCGTCCGCTGCGCACGATCCAGTCAGCATTGGACCTTGCAGGAGCGGGGGATACCGTTCTTGTTTCACCAGGTGTGTATCAAGAACGGGTGAAATTCAAACGTGGTGGCGAGTTCGGCAAGCCGTTGATCCTCGAGGGGCAGCCTGGTGCTGTTATAGATGGTAGCAACCCGGTCAATACCAAATGGGAACCTGCATTTGACGTAGCACCGGGTGTCTATCGTATCAAACTGGATTTTGAGCCGTTCACGATCACCGCTGATGGAAAGGGTGTGGCCCTACTGGATGAAAAGCGGGTCGATGCTCCCGACTACCGCGGAGCCAATTGGCACCCGGATGCATTATTCAAGAATGGCATTGAGGGACGCTGGATAGGCGTGGGCGCTTTGACCATGTGGCGGCATAAAACCCAAGACCTGATCATCCGCTTTGATGGGATGAAAGACCCGCGCCAGATGACCTGTACATTTGCTCCCAAAGAACCGGTGGTGCTGGTGGAAGGGGTGGATCGAGTGGTGGTGCGCGGCTTGGAAACACGCAATGGTTCATATGGTGTATTTGTCAGTCGCTCGCTGGGGACGGTCGTGGAGCACTGCCGTATCTTCCACGATTTCGGCATTTGGCTGCACGAAGGAAGCGATCGTTGCACGGTTCGCTTTAACTACATCACACTTAATACGCTTGCTCCTCTTGACCCTAAGAAAAAAGTGGCGCATCGCCGGGATTATTGGAACACCCAAAAGAAGGCTGGATTCAAGGACCGTCACGGGATCAATGTTCATTGCACCATCGGTGGCCACGATATTCATGACAATACCATCGATGTTCATTGGAACGGCATTCACGACCAGAATTCGAAAGTGTTATCTTCTGATGAAGATGACGATACGGATGCGGGTGATACCAACCTTGAGTTTAACCGAGCTCTCCGAGTTCATCATAATCTGGTGATCGGGGTTATTGATGACGCCTTGGAACCCAACAGCGGTGCTATTGACTGCCATTGGCATCACAATATGGTGATCAATTCAGGTAAAGCAATTCGTATCAAGGGCATCGAAAAAGGTCCACTTTATGTTTATCGTAATGTATTTATTAACAACAATGAGGATATTCGTAACTTTGGCGGCGGAAGAACGCTTCGACATGCCCAAGCCTTCATCTACCATAATACAAGTACATCGTGGGCGGCCATCCATGATAATAAAATCCAGGGTTATGGTGTACCCGGTTACCAATTCTACAACAACCTGTTTCTGACGGGCCGATGGTGGGGCAATCTGGAGTCCATGGAGCCTAACTGGAATAGCGACTACAACGTCTTTGTCCTAATGGCGGAATCCGACAAGTGGAAAGATGGGATTGAACTGGCCAGGCGATTGGGTAAAGAGCAGCACAGTCTTTGGCATGAAGGCCCGGTGGGCCTGTTCATCGAGAATTATGAACAACGGGATTTCCGACTTACTGCCGACAGCCCGGCCCGCAAAACGTGGTATCGATCTTTCCAAGATTCATGATGGCAAGTTGCCCGGTGCTGGTCCCGGATATTTCACCGGCGAAGCTCCGGATGTGGGCGCCCTCTCCTATGGCGAGCCGATGCCACAGGTTCCCCGTAAACCGGAGGCGATCCCCGGCCTGATCCCTGCGGGCTTCTGGCCTTTGGCTTCGAACGCCCCGGATCCCCTGAAACATTAAACGCGTAAGATTCAGGTCCCACTGTATCAAATCATCGAATCAATCAGGATTGCTATGCATCTTACAAAGTATCTCCCTTTATCTCGATACGTTAAGTCCACCTTCTTTAGGAGTGATCTTATGCAACGACTCATGGTTCCATATTCGCCTCTAAAATGGCTGGTGGTAATGGTTGCGATACTTATGCTTTTCTCAGCAACGCACGCCCGCGTACTCCAGGTCTCCGTGAATGGCACGAACAATGGTGATGGCTCGGCAGAGCGTCCGCTGCGGACGATCCAGTCGGCATTGGACCTTGCAGGAGCCGGGGACACCGTCCTTGTTTCACCAGGTGTGTATCAAGAACGGGTGAAATTCAAACGTGGTGGCGAGTTCGGCAAGCCGTTGATCCTCGAAGGTCAGCCTGGTGCTGTTATCGATGGCAGCAACCCGGTCAATACCAAGTGGGAACCTGCCTTTGATGTGGCCCCGGGGGTGTATTGTATCAAACTGGATTTCGAGCCATTCACGATCACCGCCGATGGCAAGGGCTTGACCCTGATCAATGAAAACGTGTCGGGACTGAGAAGGATCGTGGCAGTGCATGGCACCCTGACTCATTATTCAAGAATGGTATTGAGGGACGCTGGTCAGGTGTGGGGGGCCAT
>JAAUTM010000033.1 GCA_012031455.1 Phycisphaerales bacterium | reverse complement strand
GCCTCCGCCGGTGGTCAATCCCTGAGATCCCATTGCATGGCAGTCCGAACGAGCCGCGACCGTCAGGGAGCGGTTTGACAAAGATCTGTGGAGCGTGGATCTCGCAAAAAATTGTATATCAGATGCTGGTACGACTTGGAATCCCATACGGTACATCAAGATTCACCATGCCTTCCTTCCAACGAACCCTGACGCTCATCGTTGCTTTGCTGCTGCTGATTGCAGGGGGTTTTGTCGGTTGGGCGTTTCATCGCACTGCATCTCAGCCAGCCCGTTTTGAGCATCAGTCCACTGCGTTGCGCATCGAGGAAATTCAGCGTCTTGCGGAACTGGTCGTGCTGCGTGTGCCCATCAGCGATGTGCAGACTGCCAAGCTCGAAGGTTACACCGGTGCGGTCAGCGCGGTGCTCATCATCAAAGGCGATGTGCAGATCAGCACTGATCTATCGCAAGCCCAGCTTGTTGATGTCAATGACCAGACCCGTACCGCCCGCCTGCTCCTGCCCATGCCTCAGGCCGCCCGCCCAAGGCTGGATCATGAGGGGACTCGGATTTATCGTGTGGATCGTTCCGGGTTGTGGTCGATCTATCCGGGGCAGGCAGCCGAGGGAAAGGTGATCGACCTGGCCATGCAACAAGCTCAGACACACCTGCTTGCTGCAGCCGGTCAAGCTGGATTGATCGATCAGGCAAAGGTGCAGGCGGAACTGGTGCTGTCCCGTTTTTTTTCCGCATTGCAGTGGCAGGTGAAAATCGAGTTTAAAAATCTGGCCGGGTGATATCGGAAAATTCCCTTTGCTGTTTGGCATTCGCAATTCGCTGGAGAGGTGGTTACAATGCATTTGTCAGATGGCTACGGGGTGTAGCTCAGCTTGGTAGAGCGGTCGCCCCGGCGACAGGCCGCAGAAAAAAAGAATATTGGATCCATCAGGCTACGGGGTGTAGCTCACGCTTGGTAGAGCGCTTCGTTCGGGTCGAAGAGGCCGCAGGTTCGAATCCTGTCACCCCGATTTCATCTCCGCAGCCTGTCCAGTGGACTTTGCACCGCCACCGCCGGACGGTTCATGACATGGGTGTAGATCATCGTCGTCTGCAGCTTCTCATGTCCCAACAACTCCTGCACTTGTCGCACATCGTAACCCTGCTCCAGCAAATGCGTGGCAAAACTGTGTCGGAACGTGTGCGGTGTCACCCGCTTGCTCACGCCGCTACGCTTGCACGCCACCGTGATCACCCGTGACAACGCCCCCGGATCCGCATGCCAGCGATAACCCCGGTCCTCGTCCTGCTGGCTCACGCCTGATTTCTGCATCGTCCTCCGCAGCACCGCTGACGGAAACAGATATTGCCATCGCCAATCCCGCTCCGCATATTTCAGCTTGTTCGCCACACTGTTCGGCACCGGCACATATCCGCCTCCCACCGCCACATCCAGCTCATGCCGCTCCCGCACCCGTCCCACCTGTTCCTCCAGCTTCCCCCGCAGACTCCCAGGCAACATCACGATCCGATCCTTATCCCCTTTGCCACCTCTGACCACGATCTGCCCCCGCTCAAAATCCACGTCCCGCACCCGCAACGTGCAACACTCCATCACCCGCAGACCCGTCCCATACAACAACTCCGTCATCAATCGCCATGTGGGTTGCTCCACCGCTTCAATCACCCGCTGCACCTCGCCCGCGCTCAGCACCGTCGGCACCCTCGCCGGCCTCTTACTCCGTTCCGCCGCGAACTTGCCCAAGTGATCCTTCCCCAGTTCATCACCCAGCACCTGCTTATACAGATACACCAACGCATTAGTCGCCTGATTTTGACTCGACGCACTAAGCCGCCGCTTGACCGCCAGATGCGTCAGATACGCCTCCACCTCCCGTTCCGCCAGTTCCCGCGGATGCCGCCACCCAGCTTCCGTCCGGTGAAATCGCAAAAAATCCTTGACCCACGATTGATAACAATCAATCGTGCGTGGCGAAAGATGCCTGCGTTTACCCACCGCTTCCATGTGTTCAAGAAGTCTCATGAAATCTTCAACGCGCAAGTTTACGATTAATCAATAATCGCAAGACACACTTGACGAGTCAAGTCCATCTCGGTACTTTGCAATTAATTCATACGCAGTCCCGGGTGCGTGACTCGGATTGCTGCGCAATCTAATCATAGTTAGGCCCCTAACTCGAGTTCGCTTGATGAAAGTCACAGGTTCCGCAACCATGTTCCCGGTAAGCGACCTTGATGCGTCGCTCCGATTCTTTGTCGAAGTGCTTGGGTTCAGCGAAGATTTCCGCTTCGGAAAATACGCTGGAATCAAGAAAGGCGAGTGCTGCATTCATCTGTCGGCCTTTGGTAATCCGAATACTGGTAAGCCAGGTTCGGCCTGCATCTACATCTTTTGCGACGAAGTCGATCAGTTTTACAGGGAAATTACCGAGTTGGGTGCTGTTACAGACGGGCCACCGAAAGATTACGAGTATGGCATGCGTGACTTCATCGCACGCGATCTGGACAGAAATCAGATATCCTTCGGAACGCCGACGGGCGGGGCATAACCACCGGCTGCAGTTGACCGGCGACGCCCGCGAGGTAGTGTCTGTCTTCGCCGAGAAGCTCCGCTGCTCGTACACCACCGCCAAGCGCGAGGTGGACGCCCTGAAAGCCGACGACCGTATCGAGTTCGTCGGGCCAACGAAAACGGGCCACTACACGCTGGCCAAATCCTGAATCAACGGCCCCTTGCCGGTTGCCACTGGCCCGATTTACTATTGTTACGAAAGCTCTGCCGATACGCTATATCAGCAGAGCTTTCGTAACAACGCACCAATGCCGATGCGCTACACATCTACGTTCTGCGGCGGGGCCAATTTGTAGCTCGTACTGCGTCCACCGCCGGGGTTTTGCAGCAGAATCCCACGATCCAGCAACTCGCGGATGTCGCGCAGTGCGGTGTCGGTCGAACACTTAGCGAGCTTGGCGTACTTCGAGGTGGAAAGGAATCCCTCAAAGTTGTCCAGCAAGCGATTGATCACCAACCGCTGGCGGTCATTCACAGGCTGGCGATTGATGCGCGTCCACAACTCGGCTTTGTGCAGCACCGAGGCGAGGGTATGCTCCGCACCGTCCAAGGCGCGGTCCAGGCATGCCAGAAACCAAGTCAGCCACTGCGTGATGTCCAGATCGCCACGCTGGGCGGATTCCAGTTTCCGATAGTAATCCTTGCGCTCGGCTTCGATCTGCGCGGACATGCTGTAAAAGCGTTCCTTCATGCCATCGGCGCGGGCCAGACCCATGTCGGCGATCGCGCGTGCGATACGCCCGTTGCCATCGTCGAACGGGTGGATGGTGACGAACCAGAAGTGGGCAATGCCCGCTTTGAGCACCGGGTCCGTAGGCGTCGGCCCCTCGAACCATTGGATGAACTGCGTCACCTCGGTGTCCAGACGCTCGGCATCGGGTGCCTCGAAATGCACCTTCTCATGTCCAATGGGGCCGGACACCACCTGCATCGCACCCGACTCGGCCGTGCGCCATGCGCCAACCGTGATCCGCGACATGCCGCTGCGACCTGTGGGGAAAAGCGAAGCGTGCCAGGAACACAGGCGGTCTTTCGTGAGTGGCGCGGCGAAGTTCGTGCGTGGCGTCGAGCATCATCTCCACGACACCCTCAACGTCCCGGCCTGCCTTGGGCAGTCCTCCAACATCAAGCCCCATCCGCCGCGCGATCGACGAACGCACCTCGTCGGGATTGAGCACCTCGCCTTCGATGGCGGACGTGGTAACCACGTCGCGCGTGAGCACGGTCAGCGCAGCCTCCGCCTGGAGTTCGAAGCCGAGCGATTCCATCTTGCCCAGCAGTCGTCCCTGCTTGTGCCTGGTTGCGGCGAGCAGTGCTGCGAGTGCCTGGTCGTCCCAGGTCAGCGCGGGCCAGCCGGATCGGTCATGGATGTAAGGGGATTTTCGACGCATAACATGCGGTGATTGTACTCGGCAATCGCCGCTCCGACAAGTTAATCGACGCAAATATTGCGGTGAATAAGCCGCCTATTCACCGCACGCCGATAGGGGCACCCTCGGAAACTATCGCGGTCATATCAATAGACAAAATAGACTTTTACAATCCGTTGGCGATCCAACCCTCGACAAAACGACGCATGATTTGTTCTATACCAAGTCTGGGACTTCGATTCATGTTTTGGGTTAATCGTCGAATGTTCGCAGTAGGTATAAAAAACAGACAGTCATGAACTGGCCGGTAAGTTCCGGTTGCCGGTACCAATTGTTTATCTCTGGGGCAAAACGATGAAGGCTTTTTTGCCAAAGGCGGTCCATATTTCTTGAAGGGTGTCAGCATAAAGCTTGACGTTGGAACCTATGAGCTTACAATATTTAAATGTTAACGAATTGAATAGTCCTTAGTATCCTTTCAGAATCTCACCAATAGAGGTAGCCGAACAAGCACTTTAAGGAATTTTAAACATGTCATTAACTTTCATTCTTACACTAATCTTCGCGATCTTGGCGCCCACGTTCCCGCTTAGTGCTGAAACTGAGGTTGCCAAGCAACTGCCGGACGTAAAGGCTTTTACTACCGATCTCTCATGCACTGACTCCACGTCGCTCCGGTTCATACCCACGTATGAATCGGTAGGTCTCTACCTTGATGCAGAATCAGGTGAAGCCAGAGTGCGGTACAGGCAAACTGGGCAGAAGGACTGGAAGCCGGGATTGTCGTTGTGGTATGACAAGCGTACGATGGACCAGGTAAAAAATAACAGCAATAATGCATGCCATCGCGGCAGTATTGTTCACCTGACCCCGGACACATCCTACGAAGTCCAGGTTCTCCATGGCAGCCAGCTGTACTGTGGTACCTTCCGCACATTAAACGACAACTTCCAGATTGCCGTACCATTCAGATTGGTAACCGTACCACGCCATTGACCATCACCGAAGGTGGTAATGAGAACGGTTATGTGGTCTACGAAGGCGGTTCCATCACCGTTGGGAGAGGACGTTGGCAGCGGTATCAAAGTTAATGCCGACTATGTGATTATTCGGAATATCAAGGTGTCGGGGCCAGTTCTGGGAATCGTCATTGGAGATGGTAATCACGATGTGGTGATTGAGGGGACGGAGGTAACGAACTGGGGGGGATTCATCGCTGCAGAGGATCGAGCCCGCTATGGTGACTCCAGCCAGTACTTCGGCAGTTCCGACGAAGCTATTGTCATTCCTAAGGATGCCTATCGCATTACGATTCAGCGTAATTACCTTCATACGCCACGGACGGACTCCAATACCTGGAAAGAAATGATTGAGACGCAATGGAAGTGTATTTCAAAAAAGTCTAATAGATGTCACCCTTGGGGTCCTCGTGCGATACTTATGCAGACTGGAAATCAGGGTATCCAGCGCATCATCCGATACAACACTTTTGCTGGCACACGCACCCATATGTTTGAAGACTCAATCTCTGGAGGAACCAACGACAGTGACATCCATGGTAACTTCTTCACCGGTTTTGTTGATGATGCCATGGAAATTGATGGAATTGGGCGTAACACCCGGGTATGGGGGAATCGTATCCATGTGATTGCCCCCGACGGCAGTATCAACGGTCCGGTGTTCAATCAACCTGCAATATTCAGTACGTCGCCGATTGATGTGGGGCCGATATTTATCTGGCGCAATCTCGTGACTATAGACCCAGATACCAAGATCGCTCAGGTCGTCAAGAAGCAGACAAAATCAGAAAGAGTAAACAGGACGATGCCTGTGGAGACGGAGTACGGTCGTCTTTACTATTTCCATAACACATCGCAAAGCGGCAGAATATCTGGATCGGGACCACTGGTTGTTGGTATATATGCGTACAACAATGTGGTTCAAAATGGAATTCAGTCTGGTAATATAGATTTCGAATATATAAACAACCTAAGCGGCGAATCTGTTCTCTCCCAACTCGATGCAAACTTCATTGTTAAGCCTGGTACTGATGGTGTTAACGCCGGTGTTTTCATCCCCAACTTCAGCGACAGCTACGAAGGCAGTGCACCAGACATCGGTTATCAGGAAGCCGGTGGCACAGGCATCAACGTCGGCCATACTGCATCAACACCAGCTGAAACTAACGACAAATAGAATCATCAGTGGGCTTTAAATTTCCAGTTGAATCAAGATCCAAACTGCTCTACCAAAGAGTAAACTTCTCTATTCGACCACTCTTCTCAATCGTACACTCCCCGTTTGTGAATGTTATGACATCTTTGCCAACCACTATTTTCCCGCCGGAGAAGTGAATATCCGGAGTAGAATTTCCTTTTTGTGTTGGATAGAGTACAGAATAATAAATCACTGATCCTGATTGATCTTGATTAAAAGCTTCGAGTTCAATGGAGCTGCCAAGTTTACCTTCATGAACCCCACCGGGGCTGTAGTCCCGGCCAGTCCCATGCATGTACCCCTTCCCGGTTTTTGTTTCCAGCTTCGTATCAGAAAATAGGTATACATCAAGGTTTGCCAGCGGTCGGGAGAAATGCCAGTGATTCTGGTTGATGGCCGTGATTATGCCCTTTTCATCACGGTTATTCAGGTGTAATCGCCAAGTGTACTTATGCATGCTGCCCGCTGATTCCATTTTGTCGATGATCGCAAAATACCCTGGATCTATCACAAACAGAACAGACCTTCTTACATTTCTCATCGGTACGTGATATGCATGGGCAGCTTCATTCACAATCAAATCGGCCAGGTTTCCAGCGGTGCATTGAACGACTTCTGCTTTTGGCTGGCCCTGCTGCCAGAAACCTGAAATATCGGTGGTATTCCAATTGGATTTGCCGGTGCCCGGGAAGAGCTGGTTCTGATCGTCAATGGTGATGGTATTGGCGGCTCTGGTAGTCCTGTCCCATTGGTAATGCAGCGGGCTGCGGTATGAAGCAGACCCCGGCGACACGATCAGGTACTCACCAAACGCCCCCATGCCGATGGAACTCAGCTCCGGTCTCTGATGTGAAAATTCGATCCTGGAACCATCGCCTGACCGCATTCCCAGCACAATACCATTGTCGCGCCAGGTTGAACGGATAAAACAGTCCCCGTTGTCGAACACCTTCAACAGAGCCAGTTTCATTTGCTCGGGCGACTTGGGAGATGGGACTCCTCCCGGGAAGCAATGGAGCAAATGATGATCGCGCAGTGTATAAGTTGATCCGAACTTGTCCATCATCCATGATGCAAGGGGATCGTTGTAGAGCAACGCCAGCATCAGGTCCACGGTCCCATTTTTCGGGCCTGCGTAACTATTGTCACCAAAAATGTACCAGCGTTGTACTTATCGTTCCATCGGGATTCTTTGCATAGAGATAAGGATATACTTTCCATGCAGCTGAGTACCTGAGTCCTGATTCAGAAAAGTGCTTTCCCGCTCATCAGGAGTCATTTGCAGGAGCGCTGGCTGCAACACGCTGATCGGATGATCAAAATAACCCAATCCTTCGCCATAGCTACCATCGGCTTCGATGGTACTGTTGAGGTAATTGGCCATTTCCTTCAAAGCCTTTGCCTTGGCATCGGCATCCTTGAGATAATTCGCAGCCGCATACGCCCCATTGGAGACGACAGCCGCCCAGTTGTTAGCCCACGGCTTTTCCAGCCAGTTCAGGCAAGGCTGCAATCCCTTTGTACGAAGAGCATTGTCAATGGCCGACTTTTCTTTGGAGGAATACAAGTCAGTGGTCGCGGACGCTGTGAATGCAATATTCAAACACAACGAGGCTGTTTCAAGACCCCCCATCGGCTTTTCCGGGCGATACCCTCGTAATTCAGCGTGGACCCAGAATTCAAACGGCAAATCCGCAATCTGCAACATATGATCCCGGATGAATCGCCCCAATTCCTTGTGCCCGGTATATAGATAGACCAGGGCCAGATCCCTGAGTTGCGAAACACAGTTGATGTACCTTTCAGATCCGAATCCAGCCCGGATAAAATCCCATTGGTTGAGAATCTTTGCCACCTTATTAGCCTCTGTCTCCCAGATTCTTTGGCCAGTAGGGTCAGATACCAGAAATACGCCAAGCTTTTGCAGAGACTCCCTGCTTCCAAATAAAGTACCATCTGGATACTGGTTGATCCATTTCAGGCTGATCGTAAAATCTTTCGCCTCATAATGCGGCAAATCCGCTGGCCGGGTGATCCTTTGATTATCGTAGATAGGGAAGCTCTGTGCATGGAGATCCATATTGGTTATCACCAGAATTAATAAAAAACAAATTGAAGCATAAAACGATATTTCATCATGGTCATCATCTCTGTGAGTTTCGAATTGTCTAGCCTTATGAAATTATACCACTCGTTCATGATCGGCACAGGGGAAGGCTTCTTGTGGAAATGCCCACATCTGCCTGCCCTGAGCCTGCCGAAGGGTTCACAATGGTGGCGGGTCCGGCGGAACCGGCAGATTTTGCTTGCAAGACCCTGGGATGGGGGTTATCGTAATGATCACTTACGGGGACCGTTCTCATGCAGGTAACTGAAATACAATTCCCATCGCTTGCTCTGTCGCATTACGGCACCAGTGTTTCTACAGCCGCTTCCAGACCCAAACTGCTCGATAAACTCTCCGAGGCCTTACGCTCGCGGCAAGACAGCCCACGCACGAATCAGACTCAACATTCCTGCAAACATACAGCGGAACATAGAAGGCAATATGTATCAACCGATTGCATTGTTTCCGTCCCGCACGTGCGGGCGTGTTATGCTGACCCCCGGAGCGTTTCCGGGGTGTTGTACCGATCATCTAATACTGTTAAGCGGCTCCCCATGCGACGCATCTTCCTGTTCGTTGGCATTAGCATCGCCTTGTGCATTGTGTGGTCGATTGTATTTGGTCCCTCCTCGGCTGATATTCGGCTCGACACTGGCGACATCCGTTACCGGTACTTTGGTATCCCCCTCGTATGCGAGCAGATGCCTGAACCTCAACGTTCACGCCTGTTATCGCTCGCATCTTAATCTTCAATTCTCGTTGCCAAGTGGCATCAATGTGCCAAATATCCTCTTCCATCTACAAACAATACAGATGCGATGTGCCGTGGATTCTATTTTAAAGTCGATGCGTGGATTGACGTTGATCCGAACATCGCCAGATTGGCTGCAGAAGACGTAGCGACTTATATTCGCGTTACGAATGCAAAGGAATCACTTCCGGAGAGCTATGCACTTCTGAGGGGTTTTGTTGTCGATTGGACGAATGCCAACCGCTACACTGTTCGTTACGACTGGCGAGATGACGAGGCAGTTAGAGCGTATTTTGAAGCACACGGAGTCGCCATTCTGCCGCATAACCAGCGGCAGAAGTTGACTGGCGATGCCCATGATGGAGAATAGTGTTGCCGGTTGGGAGTCCGCTTCCCCCGGGCGGCCGGCAACTG
>JAAUTM010000032.1 GCA_012031455.1 Phycisphaerales bacterium | reverse complement strand
GTGTGGGCTTCCAATTGATGTAAATAAATTAAAAATCGTGACTCAAGCGGGTTTTTTCACCTGCTTGCGGGCTTCCATGACCATGCCCAGTCCGATCAGGCCCAATCCCAGTGCGGTCATGGGATTTTCATAAATAGCCCCCTGCTCCGGGTTGATCGCCAAATACAACACACCCAGAAGCACACCGATGCAGGGCAATGCGAGTGCGAAAGTTTTCATGTTGGCCTCCCCGACATTAAGGGGTCTTGATCCGTCAAAAAATCCCTGGTTCCGCCCGACCCTCCGCAGGCTGTCGCGTTCCTGCGGGGCTTTCTCCCGACCGCCCAGTGGCACTCATGCGGTCCATGAGCCTTTGCGGTCAGGCCAAGTTAATGATTCAGGTGCCACGCTGACAAATAAAAAACCGGGCAATGCCGGTTCCCTTCATGAAGCATGACGATTAAGCGGGGTGTATGGTTTATAAGGGCTTAGCCTTGAATACCCGTGCCCCCACGCGGGCTTGGAACCTGCTACCCACATCACTGCTTGGGTGATGGTTTGGTAGGTGATTCCCCAACAAGGCCCTCCCTGAATCTGGCCCACTCCTTGGCGGCAAGGGGTTGAAGCACCAGCGTATCCGGCTCATAAAGCGTACGCATTGCGTCCAGGCTTCCAAGGGTAACTTTCAATTGCCGGGGCTGACCATCGCGCAGAATAGTCAGCTCCACCGTATCACCTGCCTGGTATTGCTGGATCATGTCCCGCATCTCATGCACCATGGCTTCGCCCATCACCGCAGGGTCGATCCCCTTGCTGTTGAGCGCATAAATCAAATCCCCCGGTTGCAAGACCCCAAAAGCTGGGAACCCCGGCAAGGTGGCTTCCACCCGCGTGCCCGGTCGACCAAGTTCGGCCACTTCCTCGGGCACCAGCCATTCCAGAGCCACGCCCAGCGAAGCAGTGGTTGGCACTGCCACCACCCGTTTGGCCATGACACGGATCAAGTGATGTTCAGCCACCTGCATAAGCCGCAGCCGTTGCTCGGCTGAAAGCTTCTGCCCAAACACTTTGGCGATGGCATCAGGGGTCAGGGTTTCATCACGCAAGAGACGAAATGTCGCTGCTTCCCGCACCGGCCAGGCATCGGCATCCAAAGCCTTGATCGTCGCTTCATCCAAGGTGTTGCGGGGGGAAGCGGGGACAGGTGTAGCCGTATCGGTTTCACCATGGAGCAACACCGGCCAGGACGATGCCATTAACAAGAATACCAACAGCGCCCGGATCGCCTGCTGGTGGACTTTTGTTTGATATCGAGTGAGTTTCATCATGGCTTGATTGCGTTAGACGAGATCGTTGCGGCGCCAGGAAATAAGTTGCAATGGCCGCACCTTCGGTGCGTCGCTAAACTGGAACAACAATCCGTCATTCGTATTTCGAAATTCAAAATTTTACTCACCCTTCCATGATCTTCACCAGGTGCTCGCTCTGTTCGCGCAGCCAGCACACTTTGCGTTCGACCATACGCAGGAACCCCAAGCCTTCGATACGGGCAAACGAACCTGTGGCTGCCACGGGAATCACGCTCTCGGCGATCAAGGCCTCAATCATCAGATTAGGGATCACCCGCAACTCGGCCCGTGAGAGCACACAGTCGGGCACGCTTTCATAACCCCGTAAAAATCGCTTGAAGCGGGATATATCCACATAATCCGGCCAGGCTGATGGGTCATCGCCTCCGCCCAGAATGGATAGCTGCAGCGCCCCGTTGGCAATATCGAGCACCCGCTGCTGCATGCGCGCTGAGTCGTAATCGATCACCCCCACCACCTTGCTCCCGCGAAAGAGCATGTTCCCCGGATGCCAGTCCCCGTGCACGATGTGCATCGGCCAGTCCGACAAACCCAGCTCGTTGGCACGCAAAGCAGCCTCGTTGTAACAGGCATGCAGGAATTTCACCGTCTTCTGAATTTCATCGGTCCGTTCCGTGATGGACGGATCACGCTTGGCAAGTGAACCGGGAATGGCATCCATCGATGCAGCCACGGCACGCGAACCGTGATACGAACCTTGGGGCGGCTCGTATTCGGGTTGATAACCGATCAGAAGTTTGTGAAACAAGGCCAGCGTGCGACCTGCATCCTGCGTGGCTTCGAGCGAATTGTCGTAGCCGCTGCCCTTGATGTATTCGAAAAGCTCGTAGATACCTCCCCGCCATTGCAACATGGAGTTGTTGTCCCCGCGGGTGCCGATCAGGTGCGGCAAGGGAAATTGTTTGCCCGCCAGGTACAACTGAATCGCATGACAGAACGCCACCTTGAACGGATCATCACGACCCTTGGCCCGACGCTTGAGCAGATACGCCCCGCTTTGAGCACGAATCAGCAGCTTGGGCGCACGCCTGGACCCGCGTGGAAATTCCTTGATCGCTTCGATCGTGCCGATTTCGAAATGCGAAAGCACGATCGCCAGTTCCTCGGCTGCAAAACTGTCACGCCCCTCACCCCCACGCCGACTCACCCCCGCATCTCGTCTGTTGCGAACCCGACAAACCAGACACTCCGGAAACCCCGGACACCCCGGAGACCCCCGACACGCCCACCACCCGCGACATGCCCGAAGCGGCCCAGGGAGCGCTCGACGACCACCGGGTCACTGGGAAGACCGGTCCCGCTGTTACTGCCGGATGTTTGGGGGGAAGTGATCCCCATCGCCAGGGATTCAGGCTCTGAAGTTGGTCTGCTTTCATTCATGCTGACAATCCGGGAAACCTAAGTGAATTGTAGCGTGATGATGCAGGCAACATCACTCGATGTTGGCCGCCTGTTCCTTGATGCGATCGATGGCGGTTTTAATGTCAACCACATCACGGGCGATGGAGGCATCGTTGGATTTGCTGCCAATGGTGTTGGCTTCGCGGAGCATTTCCTGTCCCAGAAATTCGAGCATCCTTCCCGCAGGTTCGCCATCTCCCGCGGTCAGGGCCGATTCCATCTGCGCCAAGTGGGCCGACAAGCGTGATAATTCTTCCGTGATATCCGCGCGCTCGGCGAATACCGCAACCTCACGCACCAGGTCCACTTGATTGACCACCAGCTCGCTTCGCCTGAGCAATTCCTCCACCCGGCTGCGCAAGCGCTGGTGATATTCCTCCACCACCAGCGGGGCACGGGATTTCACCGCTTCCAACTTGCTGTGAATTGACCGATGCCTGCTTGCGCAGATCATCCGCAAGGGTCCGGCCTTCGGTTACCGCATCGGCCAGCAATTTTCCATCGCCCGATCCAGCATTTTCAAAAACACCGGCCGGTCTTGCGAAGCAGTTCCCCAGTGTCGCCTGCCTCCAGCACCCCCGGCAGCGAAAGCAGCGAGGTCAGGTCCAGTGTGGTGGGTTGGCCGCTTGCCGCCAGTCGCTGTTGCACAGCCTGAAGTTGTCCAAGGTAAGCAGACAGGGCTTTTTCGTTGATGGGTCGGATGGTCTGGGCACCGGCATCAGCCATGCCAGCCGTGAGGGTGATCGATCCGCGATGCAATTTTTTCCGCAAGGCCGCTTCAAGCTCCGCCTCCAACCCCGCCACCGGATCAGGCAGACGCAATGATGCTTTGAAATAACGGTTGTTCAGCTGCGCAGCTCAAGACTGTAGTGAATGCCATCCACCTGCTCGGACGCATCGCCGTAACCGGTCATGGATCGAATCAACTGAAATACTCCCACACAAAATATTTTAATCCCCCACAAATGGATGCTGTTTGATTGAGGGCAAGATATACAGGCTCAAGCCCTGGGCGTCACAACACGAGAAAAAATCAGGGTTGCGGGGTCGTTACAGGCATTTCCGTAGCTGGGGTTGCCGGAACCGGAGCCGGGTTTTCCGGGGTCGGAGTTGTCGGGGCTGGATCCGGGGTTGCTGCGGCTGGTGGCGCAGGAATCGTGATGGGAGCAGAAACCGAAGTCTGGGGGTTGTAAACCTGGGTATCCATGCGGGTGTACCAGGTGAGCATGATGGCCAGCAACAGAAAGGCAGTGAAGCAGCCGACGGTGAACCACGTCAGCAGATCACCGACCTTGGAGCCAAAGGCCTGCTGGGCAGCGCCCTGTCCGCCGAAGGCTCCGACCAGCCCCCCTCCGCGAGGCTTCTGCACAAGGATCACCATGATCATGAAAAGACAAACCAGGACGAATAAAATCGCCATGATGGTCACTGCAATGGAACCGAGCATCAGCATGTTAAACCTTTATCGCTTGTCAATGATCACACAATGAAGCATCAGGCCGCGTTGATGATAGCCATGAAATCGTCAGCCTTGAGGCTGGCACCGCCGATGAGTCCGCCATCCACATCAGGCTGACCGATGAGTTCCTTGGCGTTGGAGCCTTTCATCGAACCGCCGTATTGGATTCGAACACCGTCGGCAATGGCCTGCCCGTACACTGCGGTCAGGCAACTGCGAATAGCCTTGTGAGCATTTTGGGCATCAGCGGGCGTGGCAGTCTTCCCGGTGCCGATGGCCCATACCGGTTCATAAGCAATGGTGACCTTGCTCATCTGCTCGGGCTTTACCCCGGCCAGACCATAAAGCGTCTGTGCCATGTTGATGAAGTCAGTCATGCCCGCTTCACGTTGTTCAAGCTTCTCTCCAACGCACAAAATCACCTCAAACCCTGCTTCCAGCGAGGCTCGAACTTTCTGATTTACCAGCACATCGCTTTCACCCAAAACATGCCGACGTTCACTGTGACCGATGAGCACCACCTGCACGCCCAAATCCTTGAGCATCGCCAGGCTTACTTCGCCGGTAAAAGCACCGTTGGGCTGGGTGTAGACATCCTGCGCTCCGAGCTTCACACCATGACCACTGACCGATGCCAGTGCCGTGGCCACAGCCTGAATGTGTACCAGCGCGGGGAACACCGCTACATCCACATTTGGTTTTGCCTGCACACCCCTGAGCCACGCCCTTGGCCAAGCTGATGCCTCGGTCTGGTTGAGGTTCATTTTCCAGTTGCCGCCAACAAATGATTTGCGTGCCAAGAGACGATCTCCAAAAGCAGGGTTGATTGAAATAATCCGCTTGCGCATAGCAGCGGGACGAATCAGTATAACGGAAAATAAGGGCAAATGTGTTGAAGCCCCACCCCGTCGGTGTGGGTTGCAGGCCATGAATACAACCTGCAATCCAGCCTTTTGCCACCAGCCCTCAGCGCAAGTAAGGGCTTATACTTTAATCATCCTTGGTAACTTCGGGCTTGTACTGCTTTCACCCCATCAGCTTCATCGCGCCGCGGTCCACCAATCCTTGATGATGTGTTTCACAACTTGGTGGCATGACGCACCGGGGCGTGGTCGTCAGCTTCCACAATTTGTCTGCCATCGAGGGAAAGCACCCTTACCCGGATACGCATGTGCGGCTGGCCGCGATCCTGGCGCGATGGGGGACGATCCGCCTGATAATGCGAAGGCCCAAGTTCATGCACCTTGTCCACCGTGATCCATGAGGCCAGCACCCCCATGGCCGCATGACAATCCCCACCCAGCCCGGCCACCACCTGACGCTCGGCATGAACCAATGACGCACTGATCGCATCGTTGAGCGGCAAACAGCGTCGCAGTGTTACATGATCATCCACCCGACATTGCAGGGCCAATGCCCCTTGTGTGCCGCAGGCACCATGTCCTGTTCACCCAGGTCGCTCATGCCCGAAACCTGGATTTGCAGTCGCTCCAACCCAGCCTGCGCCAGCACGATGGCATCAAACCGTTTTTCGTCCATCACAGCCCGCAGACGGGTATCGACATTGCCACGAAGAAGTTCGATATTCAAATCTGGCCGAAGGTGCAGCAACTGGGCCTTGCGCCTGGCACTGGCAGTACCCAACTTGGCGCCCGGAGGCAGGGCAGCGATCGTGGGGTAACCTGCGCCGGAGAGAAGCACATCCAAGACACCGGCACGCGGAGGAATGGCAGCCACCGTCAATCCCGGCTGGCCCGCCACTGGCAGGTCCTTGAAACTATGCACCGCCAGATCGGCCTGATGTTCCAACAACAACTTTTCGATGTTGCGCACAAACAGGCCCTTACCCCCCGCCTGAGCCAGCGGCATGTCGGGCTTCTGATCTGCTTCCGACTCCATCCAGCGGAACTCAATCTCCAGCGTGGGGTCTGACAACGCAAACATCTGCGCCACCAGCTGCGTCTGCGCGCGGGCGAGTCTGCTGGTACGGGAAGCTATCACCAATGAACGCTTACTTTTCCGCAAAGGGTGACTCCGTGATTAAAACGTACTATAACCAGTTCAGCGAGGTTGTAGAGCATTGAATAATCCATGGTGATGTGCAGTTGAGAATTCAAACTGTTTCGTCGGAGCCGCACGTGATGACGAGCGGTACTTTAAGCCCCCGCTGCCGCTCGAAGTTCTGATGAAACTTACAGGAGCCAATGATGACCTGGAACAAACACACGATCATTACCACCGGGATTGTCGCTGGGCTGGTGCTTGGTGCTTTAACGGGGCAGGCACTGTTCATTCATCACAGCGGGATGGTCCCCTCCGGCTGGATCACCACTTTCGAGTTCATCGGGCGTACCTTTTCATCGGCCTGCTCATGATGATCGTGATTCCGCTGGTGGCGACCTCCGTGGTGATGGGGGTCAGTTCCATCGGCGATGTTCGCAAACTCGGCAAGGTCGGCTCGCTGACCATGCTGTATTACTTCGCAGGGATGATCATTGCCTGCACGGTAGGGGTGACGCTGGTCACTTTGATTCAACCCGGCGAAGGCATGGGGGTTGATATCCGCCAGCAGGGCGAAGCCATGTACGAAGGTCAGGACACCGTGCGCCAGCGTACCCAGACTGCTGCGGGCAAAGGTCTCTGGGGAGCTGTGGAAAACATCACCGGTCAGTTGATCCCCGCCAATCCTATCGGTGCGGCTGCTGATGGTCAGGTCTTGCCGGTGATCGCCTTTTCGCTGCTCATGGGGGTCATGCTTACGTTGGTGGGCGAGAAGGCTCAGCCGGTGCTGGCCGTGGTCGAAGGGATCTATCTGACGATCATGAAGCTGGTTGATGCGGTGCTTTGGCTGGCGCCTCTGGGGGTGTTCACTTTGGTGGCTGCCACAGTTTGCCGAGTGGGTCTGGTACAGCTTGTGGGGCCGCTGGTGTGGTATGTGATCACCGTGCTGGGGGGCTTGCTCATTCAGTCGCTGATCGTGATGACGCTGGCTCTTTGGCTGCTGGGTCGCACCAATCCCTTTACCTACATGCACCGCTGTCGGGCGGCACTCATGACGGCCTTTGGAACCTCCAGCAGCAATGCCACGTTGCCGGTGACCATTGATGTGGCCACCCGGTTGGGGGGTGTATCGCCCCGTGCCGCAGGGTTTGTCATTCCGCTGGGGGCCACGGTCAACATGAATGGCACCGCGCTCTACGAAGCCGTGGCTGTGGTGTTTCTCTTTCAGTGTTATGGGATCAACCTCGGTCCGGTGGAACTTGCCATCGTGGTCATCACCGCCACCCTCGCCGCCATCGGAGCGGCAGGCATCCCCAGTGCCGGGTTGGTGACCATTGGTGCTGGTGGTGGAAGCAGTGAATAATTCACTGGGCCTTTCAGGGAGCGATCGACTGCCCATGGCTGCGGTGGGCATCATCCTCGGAGTGGACCGGTTCCTGGACATGTGCCGAACTACTGTGAATGTTTGGGATGATCTGGTGGGTGCGAAAATCATCGGCCGCCTGCTGCCCGATGATGCCAAGGCAATCCCCGCTGCGCAGACCTGATTCCAACAACGAACACCGGTAATTCATGACCACTTTTTTACACGACCACTTCCTCAATACCGATCAATCGATTCGCAGAACTCTTCAGGTTCAGCCTGACGTGTAAGGCGTTGGACTGGCTGGGTGTCCTTGTGGATCAGGGAAGATTGTTGGGTCAACCGCAGCCGGGCCTGGCCACGCATTTCACAGCATTGATCGGTCTGTGATCGCAGCACCTGAGCGATTCGCTGGGGCAGATCGGCACTGGGTGTGATGCGAAGCTGGTTGATTTTCATCTGCACCCGCTGACCCTGCTGGGTGATTTCAAGAAAAACCTCCGCACGCGCGGGCCGGTATTGAAATTGCGGTGACTTTGACCACTGTGCTGGTAACCATATCCTTTGGTGCCCCCATTGCTTGGGGGATTGCTGCCGTTAGCTTGACCGTTGCTGGGGGCCACAAATCGAGTTTGACGAAGCAAGTCGCGCAGCAATTCCAGCGTACCTTCAGGCATGACCTCGCGTCCCTGCGGATCGGGACGGATGATGACGGATTGAGTAAGTTCGCCGATGGCATCGTGGATGGAAATGACCTTCTGCACGATCACACTGGGCCGTTCCCGACGACGATCCACCTTGCCACGCAAAAACACAATCCGATCCGGCTGCAAAAGCTCCGCTGCCACCGCGTAGGCATCGCTGAACACCACTGCCTCAATTGCACCGCTGTGATCCTCAATGGTGATCATTGCCATTTTCGAGCCTGGGTTATTTCCTTTCTTGGTCACGGTGGGTTTCACCCGTGTGAGCATTCCGCCCAGCACGACTTCAACATCCGCAGCAAGCTGATCGATCTGAGCCACATCCGCCGTGGCATAGCTTCTCACGATGTCGCGGTGCTGTTCCAGCGGATGGCTTGAGAGGTAAAAACCCAGCACATCTTTTCGTTTTTGAGTTGTTCCGCAGGCGACCACGGCGCAACCTTCGGCAACACAACTTCCGCACTGGTTTTGGCATCACTTTTTTTCGTCGCGCTCTGTTCCATCATGCCGAACATGTTCATCTGCCCGCTGGCACGATCCGCTGCCGCGCGCTGCCCCGCGGCCAGGGCCGCATCCAGCGACTCTACCAGGGCCGCCCGGTTGGCTGTGCCATGCAAGGCATCAAAGGCTCCGCACTTGATCAGGGCTTCAATCGTCGCCCGATTCACCGATCCCAGCGGCACCCGTTCACAAAAATCATGCAGACTTGTGAAAGTGGTGACCTTTTGCCGAGCTTCCAATATTGCGTGAATCGCCTTGTCACCCACACCCTTGACCGCTGACAACCCGAAACGGATATGCCCGTGGTTGGCATCCCTTGTCTCATCCTTGTCGTACACCACACTAAAACCTATGTCCGACAAATTGATATCCGGCGGCCTGACCGCAATGCCCCGATGACCATCCGGGAACATCACCCGCCGACATTCATCCACATACTCCACCACCTTGTCCGTGCTGACCGATTCGTACGTCAGCACCGCAGCCATGTAATGCACCGGGAAGTACGTTTTCAGATAAGCCGTCTGATAGGCGATGATGGCATAGCCCGTCGAATGCGATTTATTGAAACCGTAACCGGCAAACTTCAAGATCAAATCAAAAAGATCGTCGGCCTGTTTCTGGCTCAATCCCTGGGCCTGCGACCCTTCCACAAATTTGGGGCGAACCGCGTCGAT
>JAAUTM010000031.1 GCA_012031455.1 Phycisphaerales bacterium | reverse complement strand
GATCAGGGTGAAGCCGGACAATCGGTCTGCGAGTTCGGGTTCGTTGACATGGCAAGCTCCTTTGGGAAGGGATGTGAGGGTGACATTTTGCAGTGGGTCCGTTATGGGTTGTTTGATCAGGCGATTCGGGAACAAGCATCGGATCAGCGGTCAGGCTGACCCGATGGAAAGTTATGAGCGATCAGCGCTGGCGACGGAAGCCAATCAGCGCGGAGCCGATTACGAGCAGGGCCATGGAGGCAGGCTCGGGAATGGCCCCGGCCGTGACGGTGAAGGAACCCAAATAAACTTCACCTGTTCCAGCCAGGAGCACCCGTCGCAGTGACATTTTGTGATGCAGCATGCGTGAGCAGTACGCCTGCATAAGTGATGTCGGTCAGGCTGATGGTGGTACCAGTTGTCGTCGGGGCGTAAATACTAGTAATGGGGTCATAGGCTGACCATGTGCCAGTGCTTAATTCGCTGTAATCAAAGACTCCGATGAGGGGAGTATTATTATTGTTTACAGTGGTTGTTTCAGAGAAATCCGAAATATAGTATTGTTCGCCAGCTTTGACTACAGCGCGAACGATATTGGCACGAGCCGTGATAGCATTAACATTTATAACCCCGGGCGCCCACAACAAAGTCAATTTTGCTGAGAGCATCAAATTCAACAGGGCCAGCCATTTTGCCCAGTGCCAGCATAGCCAGTTCGGTATTGCGAGCGCCAGGTGTGACGACATTGCTCTCAACAATAGTACCATACCAATTGTGTTTTACGGCCAAGGCATCATATGCAATATTGTTAAATCTACCAGATTGATTGTTCCGCAGGCCTATGTTATAGTAAACCTCGCTACCAGTCAAGGTAGTTGAGGAGCCATTTGTGATCCCATAGTTTAAGCCAGGCGACAAGCTATTGGTATTCCACACAGCGGTGTTATTGATGGTGCGCAAAGCAATGCCACCCGAAGAGTTCTGGCCCAGTGTAGCCCGAGTAGGTCTGGTTGCCGTTAGTAAGAGGCGGTATAACGCCGACATTCAAACCCGCTGCCGGGCCGGTGAGGGAATAGGTTTCTGAATAGGGTCGGACACCTGTTTTTTGGATACCCCCATCCGTAGCGTTTCGGTACGGATGATTACCTTGTTCAAGTCTATTAACGGGCGCTGCAGCCCCACTGATGTAATCAGCCGATCCAAATTCGAACACTGTGGTGGCCCCAAGTGCGGGCAGCGAAGCCAGCGAGAGAACGGCTGTGGTCATGATCACTTTCGATGCGGTAGACATTTCAACCTCCTTCAAAAAGTTTCAAACAGCAAGACATGTGGTTACCTGGGCCGACAAGGACCCGATTGGTCGAGGGAGCGGCAACGGAGTCGCCGGGTTTGAGTTGACACAGAAGCCGGGTAAGGGAAGGCACTTTTTCCCCGCGTGCCAGCAGAGGGGCCAGCTCGGCGATGCGGCGGCCCATGTTGTAAAGCGGGATTTCGATGGTGGAAGGGTTTAAGCCTGCAAACCAGGTGGAAGCTTCAGGGGACTGGTCGATGGCGACCATGGAAATATCCTGCGGGATATGCCAGTTCATTCGCCGCATGGCCATGCCGGTGGCACGGACGATCTTGGCACTGCCACAGATCAGACCCGTGGGCTGGAGATGGTTGATCTGCGCACAATATCGGCTGACCTCGGATTCGAGGGAGGCCTGGTCTGCGGTCTGGACATCAACCCACACCACATTCCAGTCGCCGGGCTTGACACCATGTTTCTGGGCAATCTGGTGGAATGCGCGCATACGTTCGAAGGTAAAGGCGACAGCATCGGTGGGCAGTGCGAGCATGAGCTTGCGATGACCGTGTTCCAGCAGATGGTTCACTGCAAGCTCGATGGCCGAGTCGTTATCTTCGAGCAGCACGGTGAAATCCAAGACAGCGAACTTGGTACCGGTGCAGATGATGGGGATGTTCAGGCGCTGGGCATCGCGCATGGAAAGTACTTCGGAAACATCCCCAGCGGTGAAGACGATGACATCAGGGCGTTGCCTGCGGATTTTGGTGAGGACGGTGTCAGGTTCAGGACGGCTGGTGCTGATGAGTTCGACGGTGATATGGTTTTCGCTGGTGTGATCCCCGATGCCGCGCAGGATTTCAGGGGTGTACCAGTTGTTGACATGGAACTGGGTGTTGTGCGGATCCCAGAAGACGACCACCGCCATGCGGATGATTTTCTCATCAACCTGAAAGTTGGGTTGATTATCGTCTTCGGAAAGGACACCGCCTTCGAGCATGAGCCGGGGGCCGACGAAAGTTCCTCGTCCGACCTGACGATTGATCCAGCCTTCTTTTTGCAGCACGATCATGGCCCGGCGGATGGAGGACCGGCTGAGGTTCAGGCTTTTGGACAGCTCGGCATCGGTCATGAGCTGCTCCCCGACAGCAGGACGATTGCTCAGCAGGTACTGCCGAAGCTGCCGACAGAGGCCCTGCGTGACGCCACGAGGAGGAAGCTTTTCCTGAAGTTGAAAGGTGTTGTTGACCAAGGTAACTCACTCGAATTGAATATTATCCACAAGATGAGCCATTTAAGAAAATTATACAACACCGCTTGTGCCTGTCAACCATAAAATATGATTTATTTTGTTTATTTCCGGATGAAGTTGGTTGGTTCAATCGGGAAGGTTGAGAGCCATTTTAGGTTATTCCGGAAATTAGTCGGCGGGAATAATCATAGGGGGCGTTGGTGGCGTCCCAGAAGCATGCACCCGGCCGGGAGCATGAGAATCATGGTCATTGGTTCGGGGATATTCTCGACGACCTGAACCATCAAGGCCCAGTCATTGGTGTTCTGGAAGCCATCGGGGCTGGCACCGAGACTGGCCCACTTGCCGCCTAAGAGGGAGAAAGGATCGCCCACGAACTCCCCGGTGCGGGGGTTGTACCATCGGCCGGTGAACTCAAGACCTGCGTAATCGCGTAAATCCAGTTCCGGCGAGCCATTGACGTTGTTCTGAAACTCCCCCATGGTGTTGGGGTTATCATCGTTGGAGGCATCGGGGAGATAGATGGCGTAGACCTGGCCGGGCTTGAAAAAGACTTCTGCGCCGCCAAAGTCGGTATCTTCACCCCGGATGAGGGTATCGGCGCTGGTCCAGTCGTCGTCGGGGGTGGGGGTGGAGTTGGGGTTAGGCAGGGTGGATTGCATTTCCCAGAAGGGGGTATTTTCTTCAAGGAATTTACGGGCAAACCAGGTCTCCCGCCAGACCTGCTCGAATTCCCTGAAATTTTCCAGACTCTGGTCCTTTTGTCTTACGAACCATTCCACATTTCCACCGGAAAGGTAGATGTCCCAGATCATTTCCTTGCGTACCTGATCATGGTTAAGGGCATCAATCGATTCAGGTTCATCGATCATGACCGGGATGGGCCTGCCAGCGTTTTGAGTGCGGGCACGAAAGTATTTCGACTTCATTGCCCAGATCGCGTTCGTTGTAGTTCTGGTAACTGGTCAGGTCGATGCGCGGGTCACCCATGAAAGGTTCAAGCTCATTGCGCTGACTGACACTGCTGGGGCCGGGCCAGAATATGTTGCCCAGATTGGCAATTAGGGCATAGTTGCCGTTGTGAACGGTGGTGGGGTGGTCATAGGCATCGAGGGTGTCGATGTAGTCGGCAAAGCTGTCGACCCGGTTCTTGCCCAAATCAAGGTCACGGTTGTATTCCTCGCTGATGTTCCATTGCAGCGCGTTGTGATGACCGAAACGGGCCACCAGTTCCCGGTAATAAAGCTTCCGCTGGCGGTCAAGCTCTGCATTGTCGAGGTATTGCTTATTGGCTTCTTCAGCCTCATTGAGCACAACATGCAGGTGGATGCCAAGTCGCTGGGCATGGGCGAAAGCCATTTCCCATTGTTCGAGTTTGGAGACATCGTATTGCACTTTTTGAGTGGTGCCTGTGTCAACAAGGGGTAGCTGTCCTGGGCATCGCCTCCCAGATTCATGGGTAGAAAATAGATGCTGTTGATCTGCTGTGAGGCCAGATAATTGAGTGAACCAACCAGACCTTTGCCATCGGCAAAACGACCGGCAGGCAGGTTAGTGATTTCGGACGGGTTGCGGGACCAATTGGGGTCGCCAGCCTCCCAATCATCGCGGTGGGTGTGGTATTGATGCAACCGCCCCAGAGCGTTGGAACTGAGGCTTGTGTTGGAGACCCGGTTGTCGGGACCTTTGTTATTCTGGCTGGCGGTGTTGTCAAAACCGAGGTATCCCAACAGGTTTTCCGGGCTGTCGGTCCCTCCCTTGATCCAATATTTTCCATCACCCAAGGTCTGAAGATAATGGTTGCCCGTGTAGGTCAATCGACCTTTGGAGAGAAAGCCGGGGGCATTGGTATCGCGGGCGGCCACGGTGAAACTGCCGGTCTTGGCGTGGATGGCGGCATCACCGGCGGAACCTGCGAGAGGGTTATCGCTCACCGCCACATCGGTGCCCTGGCGGAAACTGGTCGTATAGCGCCAGGTGCCGGGCTGGCTGGGAGTGAATCGCACCGACCACTGATTGCCACCGGTGGCATGGCTTTGAGCAGCCTGGCCATCAGCATTGAAAAAACCAGGGACGACATAGGTGGTACCCGTGGGCTGGCCTGCATCATTCAGCAATTCGAATGTCACATCCAGCCGACGATCCATGAACGGGTTGGTTGAACCGGTTTCGGTGTACGACTGGCTGGAGGTGAAGTCGATCTGCAGGGGCTTCCATGTGTCAAGACCGTCTTCCAGGGCGGTGATACTTTGACTCATGGCCATGGGACACCAGCCCAGACTCATGAAGCCGATGGCCAGGGGTGACAGGGTTGCCAAAGCGGTACAGAGGTTCCTCGCTCTTTCCATTCTTTCTCTCCTTCTGGTGAAAAACGGCTAACGATTGGACTTATTTTACGAGGCGTTCAGGCTCATTGTTCAAAGCGAATGTTGCGCACCTGTGCCCCGGCTTTTTTGGAAGGCAGATTTTGAAACTGCAAATAAATGCCGGTGACTTCCACCGGCTCCTGGACATCCGCAAGAAATCGCATCGGAATACGCACCGTCTGCCAGGTGGCGGGGTCGATATCAATTGGAGCTTCATCGACGGTGAATCGCTTGACCGGCACGTACTTTCGATCAAAACTTTGATGATTGCCTGCCAAGCGAACCTGCAGGGGATGGCCGCCCAGATGTTCTTTCCATTCATCTTCCATGCCGTTGAGTTCGAGCACAAGGTACCCTAGCTTGCCCATACCTTCAGGCAGAGCGATAGTGGACTTACCTTCCAGACGTACACTGCACCAGTTTATGGATTTGGGCCCAAGGGGAATCTGCAAAGCTCCATCGGTGATGACAGCCTTGGCATCGGTGTTGGATACCTTGATGGTCCAGTCCTTGGGCAGTGTGTCCTTGAGCAGGGGGATGTTGACACCCTGGCTGGTGGAAGGGGCTGTATCAGTTGAGGGCGAAGCGGGCTTAGTGGCATCTTCGGACCAGCGCTCGGCAGTGATGGCGACGATGATGGGGATAATCGCACCATTGGCCGATACGATGTCAATGGTGGTGACGGCTTTTGCTTGGATTGGGGTTCTCCCAGCACCAGGTAAACAAACCCCTGCCTTCGGAGTTGACCCAGGCGGGACGGCATTTCTGATCGGGGTCGGTATTATTGGGCTTGTGCCAGTCGGCAACCTCCACCTTGCCACGGATCGGGATGACCGTGGTGGTGCCATCGGGATGATTCAGGACATAGCGATAGGCTTCCCCAGCGCTGGTCCAGGCACTGGCATGGAGGAAATACAAGGCTTTCACCTGCGACTGCACCTGAATCCCTTTGACTTCTTCGGGGGTGCCTGGCATGTTTTTGGATGCCAGTACCACGCAGGTGCGTTCCTCATTGTGATCCCAGCGGATGATGTCAAAGGGGACACCGAGCATCATTTGCTGGCCCATTCAAGTCCACGCAGGTGATTGGTGCCCTGATCGGTCCAGCCACCTTTTCCATCACCGGCAACGGTGTCAACAAAATGACGGTTGGCGACGGTGCGCAGGTCCAGCGGCAGGGCCTGTTCCAAATTGATCGGATAACTGAACTGCTGTTTGAGAGCCTTGGCGCGCAGTTCCGCTTCATGGTCATCAAGGACCTTTTTGCCTTGGGCCAGGGCCAGATCCCAGCCTTCTTCTTTGAGTGGGCCAAATCGACCTGCCAGAGTTTCACGTGGGCCGCTGACCACGACCTGACGCACACCGGGTTTGAGTGTGAGCAGAATCTGCCCATCTTTGACCTCATGGATGATGCCCTCGAGCGGGTCCACCATGATTGCATCGTTGATAGGCGATTGCGGGGCAAAGCGGACGATCAGCGGAGTGACGCTGCGGTTAAAGAGCAGGTAACCGCTCAGGCCATCACGCTGGGCTGGCTGAACTTCGATGCTGTAAGCGGGTTTCATGGATTCATGATGCAGGATGTTGCAAACAGGTTTGATATCCAGATTTTCTAAAAGGCTGCGCAGGATCAGGCGCAGTTCCTCGCGTTGCATCTGGGCGCCGAGGTAGTAAATACGGCCTTTTCCATGCTTCTTTTCAAGAATGGCGGGGAGTTCACCAGTGCGAGCGATGACCTGCCAGGACGGGTCATGGGTGATTTGGCGATAAGCCTTGGCTTTGACGTTATGACCGGCAAAAAGCAAGGGAGCGATGTCAGCCTTGTGGGCATCACCCAAACTTAAACCCAATGCTTTATCGAAGGAAGTGGGCTGGCCGTATTCATTTAATTGCAAAGTTTCCAGCCCAAGCACCAGGGTGCCACCTTGCTGCACGAATTCGAGCAGCTTTGCGCCCGTGCCTTCATAGCTGGCATCGGCCCCGGCAGCAACGATGACACGGTATTCACTTTGACGATTTTCCTCGAGCTGTTCTTCAAGGATCACATCGATCGGAATGTGGCCATAGTCCAGGGCCTCGGCGTACAACTCCACGAAGTCATGATGAGGCTGTCCGGTGACATGCGCCAGTCGCTGGGTGGGGAACGAAACCAGCACCGCCACATCGCGCTTGATGCCGCGATCCCGGGGGAAGAATAGGTCGCCGACCTTGAGCATCTCTTGCTTGGCAGCCATCATGCCGGTCAATGCCTTTGGGGGTGTGCCGTAGGGATTGAGCATCAACCAGGGGAAGCGTTGTGATAAGCGGGGACCGCCCTGGGCTCCATGTTCTTTCCATTCTGGGTCCCACGCCCGCCGGCTCCACTTGAACACGAAATTTGGCATTGAGGCCACGGCCCATCTGGGTCCAGAATTGATCACGGTGGGACTCAAAGGTTCGGCCCATGTAGGTTTCGCCATCGTGAATCGGTTTACCTCTCCCGATGCTTCGGTAGAAGTGCGATTCCAACATCATGTCCGGTCCACCGGTGGTGGTGGAAATAGCGCTGAGGATTTTGCTGAGCTTGTAGTGATTGATGTTGTCCACTGGAAGTTGTCGCCAGCGCATGGCCTGCACACAGATGCGTACATCCGGCTGAGGGTCGGCCTCGCGGATGGTTTTTACCCCCAGTTCACAGACATCGACGAACACATCCTCCATGAATTTATGCCATTCCACGAACAAGCCAATGCTTTGGGTGAATTTCTCAAACTGGCTGACAGCTTCAAACGAGTCGTATTGTGTCTTCCATGCTTGATTGAGGTTTTGAATCGTGCCGAACTGCTGCTGCAAGCGCTGGGCAAAGAGCTGCCGGTTGTAAGGACTGGGATCGTTGTAGGCTGGCTCATTGAACAGTTCATAGACAAAAGGCTTGCCGCCATGTTTTCGCAGTGATTCCACGGCTTCGCGCCACATGGCCTGGTAAGCGGCCCGACCTTTGGGATGGGTTACGCTGTAGGCAACCCAGTGGTTACCAGCCCCTTGGACCCCTTTGGAATTAAACATTTCCTCGGGAAGTTTGGACTTGTGATTCCAGAGGGCTCCCTGTCCCCACGTGGCTCCGGTGCAGTCAATGTAAACAGGCAGCTCGGCCTGCTGAATAAAGAGGCGATGGGCTTCGATTTCATCAGGCTGATATCGACGGGTATTGAACGAAGGCACATAGGTCCTCATCCAATTCATCGTGCATTCGACACCCATGACATCAAATCCGACTCTTTGCGCCGATTCGTAGGTCAAAGGTTTTTCGTAAAGCCACTTCAGGGAGTCGGGGTAACCGGGAGTGGGTACGTGATTTGCATTAAGATAATCATAGCTGATCTGACCCAGCAGGTAACGAGGTTCACCGTTGACCAGAAAATGACCCTCAGGGGCCACTGTGAGCGTCGGGTTGGGAGGAAGCAGCACGGGTGGCTTGAGCTGATTCAGCTCGGGGAAAAGGGCCTCCGGTTCTGATTGCGCCACGGCCATGGGGCTGGTCCATGTGCAGGCCGCCAGCATCAGGCAAACAACCATTTTGAAGGCCATCGCCAAAGAACGATGGGCAGGGGTTACGCCAGAGCATTGTGAGTTGGGTTTTCGGCAGTTCATAGAAGTCTTCCTTTCATGCATTAAACGAAGGAGTTGGAGTTGGCAGTGCCATGACATGCTCATGGCTGCCCATAGGGATGGTGAAGGAGTGGAGACACAATTGATGATTGGTACGAAGCCCAACACTTACTGTCACCGGGCGACGCCAGGGGGTATCGAGTTGAACCTTGACCGCTTGCGGGGAGACCTGCCAATTGCCGATTTCAACACCGCCGCCGCTTAAGTGCAGGTCGGTACCCAGCAGCAGGATGTCCTTGTTTGTGGAAGGGCAGAGGCGCAGCACCCGGCAACCATGGGCTGGAACTTTGAAGGTAATGGGATGATCAGCCTCAAATTCGCCCAGTAATTGCTGGGTGTACATTTCAAACACCGCCCAGTTCGCATGACTTGGAAGCTGGGGTATTGCTGCCAGATTTATGGATTCAAGGCTTTCGTTCTCCGACCAGTTGCAGACAGCCAGTGTCCACCATGGATCAAGGCCCTTGGCTTTAGGCTGAATCCTGGTGAGAAATCGGGTCGGGCAGGTGGGGTGATTCCAGTCGAGGATTTGGGCCGGGGTGTCAATCGATGGAATCACCAGTCGGAGCATGTCCCTTCGGTCGGCATCGAACGTGGGAAAATGCTCACTCAGACAGACAATGCCACCACCGAGGTACTGATTCACTGTAATGGTGAAGGCTTCTTCCTCGGTAAAAGTGCCTTGTGATAAATGGGCGAAGTCCTCCCGGCCACGGAAGGGTTCAGTTCGGCGACGCAGTTGCAAGGCATCTGGGTCAGTATGCCACCAGCGCCGGGTCCAGGCACGGAAAACGTTTTGCTTGATTCGCACCAGATAACCGGGCTGCTGCGGATCAGGCTCGTGCCAGCGTCCCTTGACATCGCTGCCCACGCGTTGCCCGTCGATCAAACCCAGGCTGCCTTCGTACAACCCGCCACAGGCGAGAATGTAGGCATCCTCTCCAACCGCCTTGCGTACCAGTTCCATGCCCAGTCGGTAGGCTTTGGCGCGGTTGAAACGAGGGTCATAAAATCGTATTGCC
>JAAUTM010000030.1 GCA_012031455.1 Phycisphaerales bacterium | reverse complement strand
CAATGATCAACATGCGGTGGTGGTATTGCAGGCCTGCCGGTTGTCGGGCCTGCGTGTGCCTGAGGAGTTGGCGGTGTTGGGGATTCACGATGATGCGCTGTATTGCCATCTGGGGCACGTACCGTTGTCCAGTATTGCGATTGCGGGGGAGAAAATGGGATATGAAGCTGCGCGGTTATTGGATATGCAGCTTCAAGGCGAGCCGATTGTGCATGGTCATTTGGACATTGCGCCACTGGGGGTGATCACTCGACGTTCGACCGATGCGCTTGCCGTGGAAGACCCGCACATCCAGGAGGCGTTGCACTGGATCAGTGCGCATCTGCATGAGGAAATCGATCTGGAGGACTTGCTGGATGCGGTGCCGATGTCGCGTAGCTCACTGGAGCGGCGCTTCAAACAGATGCTTGGACGCACGCCTTATGAAGAGGTGCTGCGACAACGTATTGAGCGGGCGCGAACGCTGCTGGTGGACACGGATTTAACCATGGAGCAAATCGCCCTGGAATGCGGTTTTTCCGGGCGGGTGTACTTTGGCAACGCATTCAAGCATCGCATGAAAATCAGCCCTGCTGCGTATCGCGCACAATATGCCCGACCGGGAACCTGGCGTTAGGGGCGTGCTTCGAATTTCTGCAAATCGAATCATTCACCATCATCGGCTATGGGACGGACCGCCACCATTTGCACTTCCATGCTGAAGTGGCCGTCGTGGGCGCGGGGAGCCTGAAGTTCAAGCGTCATCGTGTGCTGACCGGGCGTCAGTCTGCGCGCCGTCCCCAGACGAGCGAAGGTTTGCACGGCTGTGATATTGGCATCCTTCGTGGGATCGACCTGACCAAAACGCAGATGTGTTCGGGTGCTGCGACGCCAATGGACCGTGGCATCGGCTGGGGCGGGCTGAGCGGGACGATTGTCAATCGACCAGTGGAAGGGAGATACCAGCGCCCCGGCATGGCTGGGGTACCACATCGCTGATACATAGAACTCGTAGGTGCCGGCAGATTCGAGGGTGAACGGGAAACTGATCGTCGGCTTTTGGCCGTCCGCCTGTTGGGGCGAACGATACACCACCGCATAGGCACCTCGTGCTTCGTCGGATTTGAGCATGAAGCCGTTTTTCAACGTGGCCTGATCGGCGGAGATTTCCAGTCCCTGTGGCTGATCCGTACTTTCACCCACGAGGATTTCCTGGATATCAAGCACCGCAGCGCCATACAGAATCCCACTGCGATCAAGCGGCATGATGAACGTACCCTGGGCGGGAACCTCGCGTTCATGCCCGAACAGGTCCACATAGCGAGGCGTTTGCGAGCCGGTTGCTTTCACCTGAACACGCACACCACTGCCCCGTGGCCCCTGATCGGCGGTGGCGGCAAGAATCATCTGGCCGGCGCGGTCGAACAATCCCAATTCGACATCCGGCAAGCCGGTGTGAATCAACTGTTTGAAGGTAGCGGCTCCCAAATGCCTGGCCGCCAGCGCGTAAGCCACGCCCCAGGGCGCAGCCGCCCCATCGCGTTCGGACAGATTTTGAAAACTGGCGTAAGCGCCCGGATTCACCAGCAGAAAGTGCATGTTCTTCTGCACATCTGCGGCGAAGTTTCGCATCGGCAATACATGCTTGGGCTCGGTGGACCAGACCGGCATGTCAGCGGGCAATCCGTGTTTCTTCAGCACCGAACGCATGTCCTGCACGGAGACGGCTTTGGCATAGAGGCTATGCACCGTCAGAATGTCGAAATAGTTGCCTGCCCCCAACGCCAACATGCGATCAAAAACCCACGCGCGGATGGGTCCAGCGTGAAGCCGGCGGTCAGAATGGTCGCCCCCGGATCGCCGGCACGAATCCCCAAGGCGGCATGTTTGAGCAAATCGGTGAACTCCTCGACGGTTCCTGCCCAGTAATGATGGGGGGTGTTGGGTTCGTTGCCGATTTCCCAGTAATCAATCAGATCGCCCACGGAGGCTGCGGTATCCTGCATGAATTGCTGCCACTGATTCCAATCCCTGGGGGCAACGCGTGAATAGAGAGGCCCGGCATCGCCGGAAGTGGACGAATCGCCCGGCTTGGAGGAAAGCGATTGGGGCACCAATGAGATCGAAGCCATCACGTGCAACCCCTGATCCCGGTATGCCTGTGCCAAGGCGCGAAACTTACCCGGGTCCACGCCCTGCGGTTTGGGCGTCACCATGTTCCAGTTGGTATGACGAACCCAGGAGGCCCCAAGCATCCGGGCGAGTTTGGCTTCAAAGGGAGCTTCGGCCACACGCATCACGCCCCCAGGGAGATGCCTTGTCCACCGGATCGGGTTGGGGAACAATGCCCCACACCGCCTAGAAATGCAATCACTTCATCCTTGCGGCCATCGGCGTATTGAGCGGTGATGTCCAGGTCGAAGTAGCCGATGTTGGGAGGTTGTACCGACAGAACCTCGGTATGCCCCTTGTTATCCACCGGTACGTTGGCGGACCAGGTAAACGGGCCATCCAGTTCCTGGAGCGTGAGGTTCAGGGATGAGGGGAGTGTGCTATCGCTGCCGGGGATGACGCGCAGTTGCCAACGGATCATATCGCCCGGATGTCCATAAAGGCCCGGCTGCTGGGGATCGGGCAAAACGACCGCGACTCTTGCAGGACGATGAATAGCTGAGCGACGAGGGACGGGTTTGTTCATCAGTTGACGTGCCTGTTCAAGGTCATTGCTGACGATGAGCATGTGCGGGACACCAAAGCCGCCCGCCCGGCCATCGTGGGCAGGGATTTCGACCGTACCGGGTTCGGCCAGATGGACATAAACATTATCTTCGTGACCACCCCAGCCGATGGTCAGGCCCGTTGGCTTCCATGGGGCGGCAATGGTCGGTGTGCCACGATGATGCGCCGCCATATACAAAGCCATGGGTTGCGTGAGCGTAACGTGATAGCCCGGCCCCGGCTCACTGGTGCTGGGTCCGCGATGCGGGATGAGTGCGGTCAACCCTTGCAGTTGCGGAGGAACCAGAGTGAACACATGCGTCTGATTGGACAATCGTTTGGCGCCAACGGCAAGCTCGATGAGTACCGCATTCTCCGGCAGGTCAGTCAGCACCGGTGTGCTTTCCGCCTGAAGCAGGGCCATGGGGTAAAACAGCGTCAATACGGCAAGCAGAAGCAATCGCATCATGGCGTTCCTGATTTCTATGGGGAGAGAAAAGGCCGCGACCAGCGTTGGCTGGCCTCGGCCTTGGTGATTGGACCGTGGTTCTAGCGCCGTCGGCGTAACATCATGAAGACACCCAAACCCAGCAAGCCCATACTGGTCGGTTCGGGGATCACGGCAGTGGTGAATGCCAGATCATCAAAGCTGGTGGAGTTTTCACCGTTGATGGTGTAGCTGATTGCCACTTTGCTAATGCCCAGATTGGCTGGGGCGATAAAACCATAAAAAGTGTCGCCCAATGCTGCACCTGGAGCACCGATATTTCGGGATGCAACGGCGGTGGTGTTATCCGTAAAGGTAGCGACTGCTGTCACTGTCCCCAAATCCCGCGAGGTTCGTGAAAGAACGGTAATACCAAAGCTATTGATAACTTCGAGCGGAGCACCGCCATCGATGCTACCGATCAGGAATTCGACCGTGGCAGTGCCTGATAATCCTGTCAAAGTTCCCATGGTAAGGGCGGTACCATTGGTGCCTCCCTGTTGTGTGGCAGCGCGTCCCGCCTCACCTTTGGCGGATATTGGAATACGGTTGGTCAAGTTAGTGGCCAGGGACAGACCATTGGGAGCAGAGGTGGTGATGTTGAGTGTTTTGGTACCGGAGGCAAAGTTGGCGTTGATACTGCCACCTGCTCCCAAACTATCCGTCGGGGTGAAACTATCGAAAGTCACCACACCGCCTGTACCGGCTGCAAAGGCATTTGTTAATGTTGTCTTGTAGGCATCAAGTTTTGCGACGGTATCGATCGCCTTGGCCTCGTCGCCGGGAGCTGCGGGTGCGATGAAATCCACGGTGTTTGTTTGCACCACCTGTTCGTCATACACCCCTGTGGTGATGAACGCACCCTGAGCTGTGGTTACCAGCAAAAGGGTAGATCCGCCAAGCATCCGCCATGTTCGATTCCTCATTTTAAACCTCCTTAAAAATGTGTGATAACCAAGTTAGTGAACGAGTTGGGTCAGCAGTTTGTTATTGATCGATCCTCCATTTGAGCGGTGGGTAAAACGGGGCCATGGTGGCGGAAGTTCCCATTTGACCTGCAAAAGCGACGGCTTGGGCATCGTAATTGCCGGCGCCGCCATCCCCGCGCAAAATGTTGGTAGTGCTCAAGCCTCCGTGCCGAAGATTAATGAAACTGGCATTGCCACGGTGGATATGAACACCATCGTAGACCATCGCCGTAACGCTGGGACTGGATAGCATATCCATGCGGTTAAGTAACCAGGGCGTGGTCGCCGTGTTAATCCAGGTGAACGGAAAATTCGCTTTGAGTGGGGTCCCGATTGGGTGTTGTGCGTTGACGCCGTACCAGGTACCCAATGCCCGTGACCCATCCCAGGATAGCCACATGCGTGCTCCTCGCGGGTCTGTCTGGGAAAGTGGGGTGCCACTCCAAGCCTCTGCCAAGCCATCGGGGCAACGAAAGACAGTCACTAGTTTGAGCGGATCTGTGGTGCTAGCCGTTTGGATGGACTGAACGTAATCGCCTTTAACCAGTTTTTGGGCGAAGTTCCCGCCGTTGGGCACGACATCCGCTGGAACGATGTAGTTCTGAAAATCGTTGTAATAGCCTTGTAAACCCAAACCCATCTGACGCAGATTACTCAGGCAAGCACTTTGCCAGTGCCGCCCCACGTGCCGATGCCAATGCGGGTAAAAGAATCGCTACCAATAGCGCGATGATGCTGATCACCAACCAGCAGTTCGATCAGAGTAAAGCCGCAAGTGATTTCGCCGAACTAAAATATTCTTCTGCATGAGAGGAACCTTTATACAAAATCAGGAAAGGTATATTGATTCACGCAAGACAAGCTGCGATCAATGTTGAAAGATCTCCTATGGCCAACGCCATGCTGGTGTCGGCAGCACCGTAGTACACCCATATCTGCCCGTCTTTTTCGGGCATAATGGCTGCGGTCGGGAACACTACATTGGGCGTGATGCCTTGTCTTTCATAATCAGTTTCGGGCATCAGCACGGGTTCATCGCACTTGCCAACAATGCGACTTGGATCATTTTGATCCAGCAGCATGACCCCGCCGTTGTAGATATACCCGTTCATGCCCTGCCTGGCACCGTGATAGAAACACAACCATCCCTGCTCGGTCCAGAGCGGCGGAGCACCTGGGCCGATCTTGGCGGATTCCCAGTACCGGCGATTACGCTCCAATACCAGAACAGTTTGGCCCCAGTGGATCAGATCAGGAGAATAGGAAAGATATATGTCACCAGCGCCGTCTACGTTGGGCCGCTCCAACCGGGCGAACATCCCATTGATTTTGCGCGGGAAAAGCACACAGTTGCGATGGTCGGGGGCGGTGATGAAGCCCATCGTTTCCACTTCATGAAAATTACGCGTCCTTGCGAGCATGATTCTCCCGCCCAACCGGGAAGCGACGTTGTAGGTGATATAGCACCAATCCTCAATCCATGTCAGCCGGGTATCGAAAATTCCCTCATGTTTGACATAGGGATATTCCTCCGGTGGCAGGATCAAGGGTTGGGACTGGATTTGAAAATGCACGCCATCATGACTGAACGCAGCGTGGAACCGTGGCCGCCACTGACGATCCCACAGATTCACCAGCATGATGAAACGATCATGGCGGTGTACCACCCCGGAGTTGAATACAGCTGCCGCTCCGCCGGGGATGTCCGTTGGACTGACAATCGGGTTTTCGGGATGTCGGCTTAACAAAGCATTGCCCAAGGCAGGGATTGTCACCACCGACTTCACCATTTCACCAATCGTACTCATGTTCATAACCTTACATCCAACCGGGATCAAGGCAATGGCAGAAATGCGGGATAATTTTCCTGTTTTGCGTCATCATGGATGGCTTTGGTGTATATTCGTTGAGATAGGGGGAAATCAACATGCCGATTTCTGAATTAAAACGTATTGGTCTGCTCCTGCATGAAGATTCGGCGTTCATCCGTGGGGTTTTGCAGGGGGTGATTCAGTACGCACGCCCGGGGCGTCCCTGGGTATTCCGCACGTTTCGTCCCGATGGTCCGGTCAAACTCGAACTGCGCAGTTGGCGACCGCACGGCCTGATCACCCATATCGCCGATCACAACGATGCGCAGATGGTTCTGGACACCCATCTCCCGGCGGTCGATGTCTCCGGGAATATGCAGGACAATCCTTTGCCACGGATTCCCCTGGACGATGCGGCCATCGGTGCCACAGCCGCCCATCATCTGCTGCAACGTGGATTTGTGCACCTTGCGGCTCTCAGTTACCACCAAGCTGCATTTGCCCAAGCCCGGGTCAATGGTTTCACCACCACCGTGGCCGGGCATCATCGCGAGGCGGTGGTATCTCAGTTTTTGATTCCTCTGGGACAGCTTCGGCGACGTAATGCACGAGCCCGCATAGTGGCTGATCGGCGTCTGCGACAATGGCTGGTCAATTTGCCCAAACCCGTGGGCGTGCTGGCAGTGAATGACGAACTGGGTTTGATCCTCACCGAAGCCTGCAGGGAACAGGGAATCCATGTCCCCGAACAGGTTGCGGTGGTGGGGGTGGATGCCGATGATCTGATCTGCTCGATGGCTCATCCACCTTTGTCGAGTGTGGCCCTGCCGGTTCGGTCGCTGGGATATGCTGCTGCCCAGATGCTGGATCGTCTGATGCAAGGTCATAAGCCCTCGGTTCCCGCACCTTTGGCGCCCTTGGATGTGCGCACCCGGCAAAGTACCGACATCATGGCCATCGTCGATGAGGATTTGGCTGCAGCTCTGCGTTTCATCCGACTTCATGCCTGTGAACCCATTGCCATGCCCGATTTATTGCAACAGGTTCCGGTCTCGCGGCGATCACTTGAACGTCGATTTCGCCTGATTCTGGGGCGGACCTTCCTGCAGGAATTGCAGCGTGTACGTGTAGAAATGGCGCAGCAAATGCTGGCCAGTACCAACCTTCCCATGCCCCTGATCGCACAGCGTTGCGGATTGGGCACAGGCAAGCAGCTATCGACACTTTTTCATACCCTCACCGGCGAAACCCCGCGCAGCTTTCGTCAACGCTCACGCCTGAGCTTGTCACCAACCGACGTGGCTTGACCCGCCAGCAGGGCGTATTCCCGAAATAATGCCAGATAGCACAGGTAATCGTTGTACGACACCTCCGGCGGGGTTTGATGATCACAACTGATCAGCAGGCCACCTTGCCTTGCCGTCGGCAAGAGCCGTTCAAACTCTTGACGCATGGCGGCTTCGCCCCGGGACATTGTCAACTTATCAAAGTGACCGATAAAACGCATGGCCGGATGGTCTTGACGTAATATCGATACATCCACACCCGCATGTCGCTCCAAAGGCAACACCCCTTGCAAGCCCGCGCGTTCAAACCAAGGCATGGCTTTGGTGATATCCCCATCCGAATCAATCAACGCAAGTACCCCTCGCTCTTGCAGTCGAGGAATCACCCGCTTGTAATAGGGCTGAAGGAAAGTGTTGAAGAGTTCTTCCGACAACATTGGGCCTTGGTTGTAGCTCATGTCCTCAGCAAAGGTCATGAAATCCGGGCGGCAAAATACCCCGACTTTTTCGATCATGCGAATGTGCCAATCCGCCAAATCCGAGTTGATGCGGTGGATTAACTCGGGCTGATCGTACATGGCGTAAAAATGTCCCTCCACGCCCAGCAACCAGCGTGGAAACCAGAAAAAACCTTCCAATGTGAACCACAACACCGCTCGGCCCTGTTTCTGCAAGACTGCCCATTCTTGCCATCGTGCCGCCTGAATTGGATCGGGTGGGTACAACTTTGGTTTGAGTCGTTCATATTCCTCATGGCTATTGATCAAGGCAGCCCCATGACCGGGAGGCTGCGGGCAATCCGCCCATCGAGGTGATATCCAATCCTGTAAGTAAAGGTCCAGTCCGAAGTGCTCGCTCATAGCCGCATGATTCGTGATCCTTGCAGGCAACCCTTCTTTTCGCCAACGATCCAAAGTCATATTCCACCAAATCGCCCATTCCAAGATCGGCAACCGGTCGAAGGGTTGAAAGTTCATGACAGCTTGAAATCGCTCACGCACCGACATGGTGGATGGGGCCAGGGTTGTCATTGCACTTCTCCCGTCAGTTGTCCCACCATGGGATTGAGGTCGTTATTTTCCAGCAACTGCCCTGGCTTGAGCGAATTGAAATAGTCGGCAGGAAGAACGTTCTGCTGACCGTTGAATGTGCTGCCCACCGGCATGTAAGCGCAGGTCATGGCAATGCGCCGGGTTCGTGTCATGTTGGCGCCAGCTCCGTGTGCCACCAGGCCGTTATGAAAACTGCAATCGCCCGGCTCCATGGGATATGCCACCGGGTCCACTTCCGCCATCTGCGGGTATAGCTTGAAAAGATCCGCCATATTGGCGCCGATACCCACGTTGTCATAACGTGCCAGTTGATGTGTGCCGGGGATGAAACACATGCAGCCGTTGTAGGGCGTGGCGTGTTCCAAGGCGATCCAGATCGACAGAGCGTGGCGGGAATGGAACGACCAGTAGGGGTTGTCCAGATGCCAGGCTGTGGGATTGCCAAAGGGTTCTTTGATGAGCGCCTGATCGTGCCATATCCGGAAACCCTGCTGATCTTCCAATTGGCAGAGCATCCGCCCCAGCTTAGGGGAGAGCATGTAGCGTTTGACGGTTTCGTTAATCCGCCACAGATTCAGACGCTGGGTGAAGACCTTGTCGTAATAGGAATCGCCTTCCGACATGTCCGCTCCCGGACCAGCAATTTTACGCTTGCCCATTGCTGCGACGGTTTCCAGCACCGCTGCTTTTAATTCGGCGACTTCCGCAGGCTCTAATAACCTGGGATAAAAAAGGACCCCTTGCCGACGGTACGCCTGAATTTGTGCCTCTGTAAGTTCGGTCTTCATCGGCTTGTCTCCTGTGAAGGGTGATACGACCTGTGCAACAGAGTACATCAAAATATGCATTGATGAAGATATATGTTATGTTGATATTGATGCCTGATTTGACTGCCAGTGATCTTCCCCTCAAGCGTCGCCTGGTACGTGTGGCCAGGCGATTTCCTTCGCTGGCAACTTTGGGCATGGCGGTGGAACATTTTCCGCATTATGTCAATGCTCAAAAATGGCCGCATCAGGTGGATGTGATTCTGTTCACCTGTGTACTGGCTGGTCATGGTACGCATCATCTGGCGGGGAGCTCGGTGGCCATGGAGCCGGGCGCAGTGGGTATCACGTTGTATGAACAAGAACATGATCTGCAGACAGTTGCCCCCGGGATGGAAGTGGTGAATGTATATCTGGACCTGATGCGTCATCCCTTGCCTTTGTTGCCGAATCCCTGGAATCGCACACTGGCGGTATTGTTGCCACCACGATCGACGGCTGGTCAGCCCACTGCATCGGATGGTTCATCTGATCTTTGAGGATTTATCGGTGCTGGACTCAGCTCT
>JAAUTM010000029.1 GCA_012031455.1 Phycisphaerales bacterium | reverse complement strand
GAAATACAAGCAGGCTTTGGAGATGGGGCATCAACATCAGCAGCCCATCACTCTGGCGACGGTGCGCATTCTCAAGCCGGGGGAAGAAGGTTTGTTGAAGATGCTGGGGGGACATGCAGCCGGGGGCGATTTTGGTGCGTCAACTGGGAGGATTGGCATATTTTCGAGAGCATTATCCGAGCTTGCCGCTGGTGGGGGATTACAGTCTGAATGTGACCAACGAGCTCACCGCTGCCCATTTGCTGGAAGCAGGGTTGCAGCGACTAACCCCCGGATACGACCTTAACTGGAAACAGATGCAGACGCTGCTGGGGCGAGTGGATGCGTCGTGGTTTGAGCTGGTATTGCATCAGCACATGCCGATGTTCCACATGGAACATTGTGTGTTTGCGCACACCTTGTCCAATGGGAAGGATCACCATGACTGTGGCAGGCCTTGTGACCGGCACAGGGTTCACCTGCGCGACCGGGCCGGGGTGGAGCACCCGCTGCTGGCGGATGTGGGTTGCCGAAACACGCTGTACAACGGCGTAGCGCAGTCGGCGGCGAATTACATCCCCCAGGCACTTGAGGCAGGGTTGCGACATTGTCGCATCGAACTGCTGACAGAACGGGAATCGGAGGTCGTCCCGCTGCTGGATAGTTATGTACAAACCCTGCAGGGAAACACGCCAAAACGTCAGTTGGGCAACCGTCTGCGCGTGCTGCAGGTGATGGGTGTGACCCCCGGCACACTGGCTCATGCTTGACGCTTGTGCAAGAGAGCGGTAGATTTCGCTATGCAGTGAAGTTATGTATGCCCCCGGTTCCCGGTGTTCGGCTCTTGCTGGTATCCCAAGGGAGTTGTCAACATGTCCAATGTTCGCCGATCGGTTCTCACGACCCTGCCGATCCTAATGATGCTTTGCATGCTTGCTCCAGCCCGTGCGCAGAACAGCGCCGGTGATCTGGCAGCATCATGGGCAGATTTCAATCATTATGTGTTGATCGCCCGCCCGGACCTGGCGGCTGCCAGCGCCAAGCAGCTGATAGCTGGGGATCAGTACAAGCTGCTGGACACGGTGGAAGCCAGCGACTACCGGGATGATTTCGGGCGCATCCTCGAGCGTGCCCGCCGGACCAAGGGTTTGGAGGAGCTTGCGGATCAACTGGCCAAAAAGATTCAGGATGCAAAGATTGCCCGCAGCCGCGAAGGCAAACGCATCGCTGATGACATTTTGAAACTGTCAGGCGGAACCCGTGAAAACCTCAACGCCACCGCCCGACTGGCAGCTGCCGGTCAGTTCGCTGCCCCGCAATTTCTGGGCACCCTGCTCAATGACCGGGCAAGCAATCTGCATCCATTTGTGCTCAAGGCCGTGGTCAGCATCGGCCAGCCGATGATCGCTCCTCTGGCAACCGCCCTTCCCCAGTTGCCTCCACGGGCAATGATTCAGGTGGCTCAAAGCCTGGCGGACATCGGTTATCCCCGAGCTCTGCCCGCCATCAAGCAGGTGCTGGAAAATCCTCAGACGGATCCGGATGCCCGCAAAGCAGTGCAGGCCGCCTACACCCGACTGTCGGCTGCATCCAACCTTCCCGGTGACTTGTCAGCCGCGCAGCTTCATCTTCGCCTGGGGCAGAACTTCTACCAAACCGCCACCGTGGGCGGCAGCCTGCCTGGTTTTGATGAACCCAAGAACGTGGGCATCCTCTGGGAATACAAGCCTGACATCGGCCTGATCGCCATCGAAGTTCCCGGTAAGGTTTATGGCGATGTGCTGGCGATGCGCAGCGCACATGAAGCCCTGACGCTGGCTCCGGACATGGAACAGGCTCTGGTGCTCTGGCTCACCGCCAACCTCCGCCGGGAAAATCGGTTGGGCGGTCAACCAGACCTGAGCTATCCCTCCAACCTGCGTGAACCGGGTTATTACCTGAAACTGGCTGGCCCCACACGTCAACATGCGGTGCTGGAGCGTGCCTTGGAAGATGGAGATGTAGCCCTCGCATTTGATGCCATCAATGCTCTGGCGGACACAGCCGGTGCCTCATCCCTAGTATCGAAAACAGCAGGGTCGCAGCCGCTGATCCGCGCTTTGTATCATGCTGACCGCCGGGTACGCATTCGTGCTGCTCTGGTACTGGCCCGTGCCCGTGGGTGCAACCTTTTGTTGGCAGCGACCGTGTGGTGCGTGTGCTGGCTGAGGCGATTCGTCCCTCGGATATTCGTTACGCTCTGGCACTGGCACCGGATGGTGACGACCTTAAGAGCCTTACCGCTGGCTTGCGTGAACAGGGTTTCGAAGTCATCTCCGCAGCCAACCTGGCATCCGCTGGTTCACAACTGACCAATGCCGTGGGCGTGGATGTAATCGCTGCTCAGATGGGTGTCGAAGACCTCATGACCCTCCTTCGCCAGAACAAGGAAGACAATCGCCTGGCAGCTCTGCCGATGGTGGCGGTGGTCGATGAACGCGATCAAAACGAACTCAACCGCCGATTGGTTGACACCGTCCGCAAACCCATTGTGGCTGTGGAAGGTAAAGCAGACAGCCTCAAAGCCGCTGTCGGCGTGGCCCTCTCAGAAGCATCAACCCTGTCCGCTGAGGAAACCCGTGAGCTGACCCTCGCAGCGATGACGGCCTTGCGTAACCTGGCGGTGGGTGGCGAATCGCTCTTTAATGCGGTGGATGCCCAGAACGCGCTGATCCGCTGTGCGGAAGACAAAGCCCGGAGTGTGACCGCTGCGGCTTCGGTGCTGTCGCTCCTGCCCACGGCTGAGGCACAGCAGGCCCTGGCCATGGCCGCATTGAACACGCAAAACCCTGCTGCCCTGCGTTGACACTTTTATCTGAACTGTCCACCAGCGCCCGCAGCCTTGGCAACCAGCTCACAGCCGGGCAACAGGAACAGATCGTCGCCCTGTCAGGCTCCGACAATGCTGATCTGGCTGGAGCGGCTGCCCGCGTGGCCGGGGCTTTGGCCCTGTCTCCATCTCATGTGGTGCAGGTCATCGGCAAGTAATTCCGTTGGATGGCTCGATTAAAATAATACTCCCATGACACCGGCTATCTCAGGCCGGTGTTTTTTTGGGGCACTATTCTTTACACACCGGGCTTGTGACGGTGTAATAGCCCGACCATGATTGACCTTAATGATTTACGTTCCAACCCCGATCGTTACCGCCGTGGCGCTGCCGCCAAGCAAATGAGCGTGGACATCGATGCTTTGCTCAGCGTCGATGCCCGTTGCCGGGCTGTGCAGACCGAACTGCAGGAACTCACCGCAGAGAAAAATAAACTCGGCAGGGAGATCGGCCAGCTTGCAGGACAATTAAAAAAAGCAACGCCGGAAGCCAAGGCTCAGCTTGAAGCACAGATGAAAGCCCTGCAGGAACGCCCCACGCAGATCAAGGAACGGGAGGCTGCTCTTGCCGAGCAATTACTTGAGCTTGAACCCCAGCGGGAGGCGTTGTGGTTGCAGGTGCCTCAGCCACCGGATGAAGATGTCCCCGTAGGCAGCGGCGCGGAGGATAATCGGGAGCTGCGCACGTGGAACCCAAGCTGGTTTGATCCGCGTAAAACATTTCAAGAGAACAAAGGTTTTGCGCCTCGCACGCATCTGGAAATTGGTGAAAAGATGGGGCTCTTTGATTTTGCCCGTGGGGTGAAAATCGCTGGCTCACGCAGCTATGTGCTTCTGGGTGGGGGTATGAAACTGCATCAGGCAGTGCTGCGTTTTGCATTTGACTTCATGGTGGAGAAGCGCGGGTTTACGCCGGTGAGCGTGCCGGTGGTGGTGCGTGAGGAAATGATGGTGGGCACCGGGTTTTTCCCGGCTGGGCGTGAGCAGGCATATCTGGTGGCGGAGAAGATCAGAGGCGAAGCTCAGGACCTTTACCTCACAGGCACCGGCGAAGTGGGACTCATGGCCCTGCATCAGGATGAAATCGTGGATGCGGACAAGCTGCCCATCAAATACACCACGGTATCGACCTGTTTCAGGCGTGAAGCGGGGGCAGCCGGGAAGGACACCGCAGGGTTGTACCGGGTGCATCAGTTCGACAAGGTGGAACAGGTGGTGATCTGCGAGGCTGACGTGGAAAAAAGTCGGCAATGGCATCAAGACATGATCGCCAACACCGAAGCCCTGCTGCAGGCGATGGAAATCCCCTACCGCTTGCTGCAATGCTGCACGGGGGATCTGGGCGTGAAGAACGCGGACATGATCGACATTGAAAGCTGGATGCCCGGACGTGGAGAACCAGATGCACAGGGCAAGCCCAAAGGCGCTTATGCCGAGACGCACTCTGCCAGCCGGTTGTACGACTACCAGTGTCGGCGATTGAATCTGCGTTATCGGGACCCGGCCACCAAGAAAACGGTGGTGTGTCACTCGCTCAACAATACGGTGCTGGCTTCGCCGCGGGTGCTGATCCCGATTCTGGAGCTTTATCAGAATGAAGATGGCAGCGTGACGGTACCCAAAGTGCTTGTGCCTTACATGGGCGGGCAGACATTGATTGCTTGATACCGTTCGCATACATTCATTTGTGTCATCAAATATTGCTTAAGGAGAATTAAACATGCGACATCTAATGATATTGGCCATGATAGTGACATACTGGACAACGAAGACAATTGCACAGGAGAACCCTCCCATGTCGGAATTAGAAAAGGCGGACTGGCATTTGTCATCGATGATTGTGAAAAACGTGCGTCCGGTCACGTACCTGCACGCAACCACACAGGCGACAATCCGTGACATGGATAAGGCTCTGAAAACGATATTCGAGCCGTTGATGCAAATATACAATCAGGCACCGCCCGACCGGATGGTCCGGTGATCTTTGTGTATCACGATTGCGATGGCAGCCCGGACAAGCCCTTTCAAATAAGTACAGGGGTGATCGTCGCCAAGGATGCCAAGCCCATTGATGGCTATCAAGTTAAGGAACTCGCTCAAGGAAAAATGGCCACCGCCTACTATACCGGCTCCGTAAAACACATGGGGCAGGCCGCTGGAAAACTCTATGAAATAATGATGGCAAACAATCTGCGGCCCACAAACCAATACCGCGAAATCTATCTGTATTGGGAGGGTCCTGAATCGCCTAATAATGTGGTTGAGATACAATTTGTGTTACAAGACAAAGAGCTGGGTGAGTGAGTCGCAGTGTAATTACATGTAACGATCAATGGGTGAATCAAGGTTTTGCTGATTTGGTCTGTAAATATTTTCGCCATGCGCAGTCGGATGTAGCTCCAATAGGCTGGGGAACCATCATCAATTCGAATCGGATCGCGCACAAAAACCGAAACTCCCTTACAGGAGCTTCGGCGTTTAGTTGAATTTCAAAATACGGAGCCAGCGAGCTTATTTGGCAGGACGCTGGTTGGCATCGAGTTTGATTTCCCCGAAGCGTTCTTCGTGGGCGCGGATGACTTGGCCAAGTGTGATCGCCAGGCGTTTGGCGGTGGCGAAGTTCATGATGGTGCGGTTTTGCAGTTGCAGCATCATTTCACCGGGGTTGGCCTTGTCGTTCTCCTGGGTGGGGGGCTTGGTGAGAATATTCAGGCCCAGGCCAGAAACACTTCGTCAGGGGTAACGTGGGTGCGGAAGGCATTGGCATAGGTGGTTTTTGAGTTCGCGTTCATCAATGTGCAGACGAATCTGCTGCTGACCGGGCGCGAGGTTGGGGGTGCTAGTGGTACTTTCGGTCATGGAACCTGACTCCTTGCTGTGGGCACTTGGCCCGGGTGTGAATGAAAGGTAAACCCTTGATTGAACATGATGCTAGCCGAAGAGAAAAGTTTGGCAAGCTGCACCAAAGGTATCATGATCATGCTCGTGGCCCGCAAATAAAATTGCCAGGCTCATGGGAATGAACCCGTCAGGTTGGACACTTATGCAATCAACCATCCCCCATGGAACCTGAGGCACCCGACAATCTGAAATTACCACACCAACAACCGTTGCTGGATGTGCGGCCGTGGGCGGATTACCAGCGTCATCATGCCCACTGGAGTGTGAACATTCCGCTGGAGGAACTGGGCGCACGAACGCATGAACTGCCCATCAAGGGTACGCTGCTGCAGGTATACGATATTGACCCTGATCGGCTGGCGCAGGCCGGGACATGGCTGGAATCACGGGGATATCAAGTTTCTGCGGTCCACAGCGTTGATGCATTTCACACCTCATCCGATTCGATGATTGAAGCAAATCAAACGGAAAATGGCAGGCTGAACCAGCCAATGCGGCTGTGGGAGCCAAGTGCATTTCTGGTGCAGGCCATCGAACATTTGCATCGTGTCGAACCCGGATGTTTAAACCACCCGAAGCAAGGCCCTGAGCAGGATAAAAGTAAGGGCAACTCCGGGGGCGGGGGCGTAACCAGGGTGGGCGGGTATTGGATATTGCCTGCGGTTCGGGGCGGGACGCGGTATGGCTGGCCATGCAGGGTTACGAGGTGGATGGACTGGATGTATTGCCCGATGCCTTGGAAAGAGCAAGCGACCTGGCTCACCGTCACGGGTCAAGCTCAACACCTGGACGCAGGATGTGCGCAAGCAGCCGACGCTTCCAGTAGCCCGTTACAACATCATCATCATGCTGCGGTTCTGGCATCCGCCTCTGGCATCAGCGATCTGCGAAGCACTGTTACCCGGGGATATTTCATCGGGGAAGCCTTCACCCCAGCCCCGACAAAGGTGGGTAAAAGTGGCCAACGACCCTGCCTCACCATAGACCAATGGCCGGGTTTCTTTCCCACCCTTATCCCTGTGACACTCAGCCACAACAGCCCTGAATCAGCCGGAAATCTGAGCGGATGGATTGGGCGCAAGCCTATGTAGCACAGTTGTTTACGATATGCAAATTGACGAAATGCATAGTTTATGGGATAATGCCATGTTCTGCTTGGCTATTCCTCATGAAAACACGATCCCCTAAAAAAGTTGTTAAAAAGATGAGCGCGACCACTTCGACTGGGCGTACCTCTACCAAAACCAGTGCAAAGCAAAAAAACGAGACCGCCAAGCCAGCCGAGGCAAGTGAAAAACCCCGCACGGCAAAGCCCCCTAAACCCCCTAAGTCACCAGTCAAGGATGATATCACCAACTATCCGTCAGCCTTGCGCTGGCTGTACAACCACACCGATTTTGAAAGGCAGCGGATTGTTCACTACAACGCCAAGACCTTCAGCCTCGACCGCATGCGCAAGCTGCTGTCGCTGCTGGGCAATCCGCAGGATGAACTGAAGATCGTCCAGTGGCCGGGACCAAGGGCAAGGGTTCCACCTGTGCGATGCTTGCGGGGATGATGCAGGCCTGCGGGTATGCAGTAGGACTGTACATGTCGCCCCATCTGGTCGGACATGCGCGAACGCATCAGTATCAAGGCCAGATGATCGCACATAGCGATCTCACCGACCTGTTCAAGCTCATCATCGCCAAAGCCGGTGCCCTGGCGGAGGAAGCAACGTTTTTTGAAATCCTTACCGCAGCCGCCCTGCGCTACTTTGCGGATCAGGCAGTGGACCTGGTGGTGCTGGAAACCGGGCTGGGAGGCCGGCTGGACTCGACCAATGTATGCAAGCCGCTGGTCTGTGGCCTGACGCATATCAGCATGGATCATATGAACGTGCTGGGCCGGGACATCACCAGCATCGCCGCGGAGAAGGCCGGGATCATCAAGAAAGGCGTGCCCGTCATCAGTGTGGAACAGGAATCGGGGGTGGCACGGGTATTCGAGGAAACCGCACAACAAGTTGGTGCCACGCTGGAGTTCACCGGTCGGCAGATTGATTTTTCATTCCGTTTTGAAGCCAACAAGGAACTTGGACCCCACACCCGGGTGTCAGTCATCACCCCCACCAGCCGATGGGAACATGTCCCGGTACCCATGAAAGGTGAGCATCAGGCTCACAACTGCGCCCTGGCGCTGGCGATGCTCGACAAGCTCAAAGTGCATGGCTTCACGTTCCCGGATGACAAGGTGATTGCGGGGCTTGCAGTCACGACGCTGCCGGGTCGCATGGAACTGGTGTGGAGCGAACCGCGCATCATCGTGGACGGTGCGCACAACGGTGCTTCGATTCAGGCACTGGTTCGGTCACTGGGTGCACATATCCAGTACGACTCGCTGATCATGATCTTCGGCTGCGGCTCGGACAAAGATGTCAACGGCATGCTCAAACAGGTCGGTCTCGGAGCCGACAAGGTGATATTCACCAAAACAAAAAACAATCCCCGGGCGATGGAACCGGAAGACCTTGCATCACGCTTTAATGAGCTGGCAGGGAAAATGGCCCAGCCGGCACCCAACCTCGAAGAAGCGCTCAAGCTCGCAGCCCGGGCGGTCACGCGCGAAGACCTGATCGTCATCGCTGGCTCGTTCTACCTCGTGGGCGAAGCCAAGAAACACTTCAGCGAACTGTCCCACCGTAAAAAAACCGAGCGCCGGTGAGTCAGTTAATTGGTTAATCGGTGATTCGGTGTTTAGCGTCGCATGTTTAGCGTCGCACCGAAGGTGCGGTGGTACAGCAAGATGCATGTTTAACGTCATGTACTCAGCGTCGCACGTTTAGCGACGCACCGAAGGTGCGGGCGATCTCCTCCTCATTCACTGCGGCGCTGAACCTGACCCGGTTCCACCACCGTCACAGGCAGCTGCACTTCCCCATAGCGCAGAAACCAGGGAACAAACGGGCTGTTGTAACCCAGATAACGCGGTGAGCCTGACTGAGTCAATCGCCCGGGGTTTTCCAACATCCAGTTTTGCAGTTGTGTCAAAGCCATCTGGAAATGCTCATTGCTGTAACTGCCCCGCACACCGATCGAAAGCACCGTCATGGCTGGCAGATCGGTGACGACCACGGCATCATCCGGGCCGGGCGTGCCCATGTCGGGCTTGGCATACATAAACGCCATGGCTCTGATGCGTGGCGATACTTCATCAGATGTAGATGCTTGCGGGGTTTCATAGGTCATTTCGACCGGCGCGGTCATGGCAATATCATGTTTTTTGATGTGCTGGAAAAGCGGCCAGAACATTTCATTTTGTTCACCCCCGCCAGGGCTGTCCGCCAGTTTGATGGCTGCACGGTAGGCCGGGTATTGCTTGATCACGATTTCATCCACCGGACCTGGAGGTGGAAAGCCCGCAGGCAGATTTGCTTCGCCCCAACCCACGCCGGTTTCACGGGTACGCTCGGTTTGGTCGCCTGTAACAGGGGTCATCAGATGGGGCGTGGCATGATGGGAGTTCCTTCTACATCAGCGGACAGTGACTCACCCTGCTGGGCACAGGCGGATAAACCGCGACGGTCAAAACCATCACCAAACTATGGAAGGTGAGGTTACGAGCGTGCTGATATAAAATATGCATACCCAATGCTAGGCCCAGCATGGGCCAAGCGGCCAGAATTGAAATTCATGTCGGGAGCGAGCCAAGGTTGGCCGCCACCCACTGCCCTTCCGCAGGCACGAGGACTTTCGTACCCGGCTGGTGTTTGCCATAACGCATCATCGCCAGCCCGGCAGCGATACCGCCAAGCATGGGTGACACCGTGGAACTGGTCACCGCTCCGATCACGTCTCCGGAGGAACCAAGGGTGACAGTGGAGACGGGGGCACCGGGGGCACCGGGGGAGACAGGG
>JAAUTM010000028.1 GCA_012031455.1 Phycisphaerales bacterium | reverse complement strand
TAGTTGCCGGTCTGCGGGGTGAAATCCACGAAGGGAATAGGGAGGATGATGATGGGCTGGGCCAGCAGCGCGCCGGTAATGGTGGGCAGCCCAAGGTAGATGGTGCCGAACACCAAGCCCATCACGCTGCCGATGGAGAACACACGCCAGCGCCATGAATGCTGCTTTTTGGCAGCGGCTTCTTCATCCACCGTCTTGTTTGTGGCTTCTTCCTCCTGTTCCTCGGACAAAGCCAGAATGCCCTGAGCACCGACAGGCGCCAGCGGAAAGGGCAGTTTTTCCACGTCGTTGGCAAGACGAAACAGGCCGTAGCCCAGCACCATGTTGTCCACCCGGCTCATGATGGTGCCGAACACCACCAGGCCGATGGCCGGGAGCCATTCGATCCGGAAAAATTACGGCTGCTGAGTACTTCCGGATCCGTCGGAGCGAACCAGTGGGGCAGGTATTCGAGAATGCCATGGGCCTGGACGGCTGCTGACTGCGCATAAAACTGGTTCCATAGCACCCCGGCAAAGGGTGTGCCCATGGCGGCACCGGCCAGGTAGAACAGGGTGAAAATTTCTGACCTTCTTCAGGAACTTGTTGGCGCGGCGGGCCACTTCAATGAACAGGATGACCGTCACCCACTGGGCTGCGGACATGGTCGAGCCGGACTGCCCGGCCAGCAGGCCCATGTACATCACGCCCGGCACCATGAGCGCCGCTACAAAGAGCGCCCCGAAGAACGCTGGCCAGGTGAAACCGTTTTCAAAGGTCGAGGGCGGCTCCATCAGTCCGCGAAACTCGTCCATCTCACGGTCCACGCGCACCCCGGACTTACCCGGAGGCGTCCCGCCCGCTCCCTTTTTTCTCAAATCCTGTTCAGCCACCAGCCACCTCATTGGTCAAACGATTCATGGCCATCGTCGAAATTCAAACACAAGGTTTTCGTTATGTCCTGGTTTACGATGCTTTCTGCGTCCCCTGCTGATCGCCGAGGGTCTGCAACGTTTCCATGCGGTATTGCTCGATCATCTGTGCCGAGAGCGTGCGCCAAAGCAGGAACTGGCCGCGCAGATCCTGCACAAACACCCGATTGGCACGGTACCAGTCGCCACCAGCGCCACTGGCGCGTTGTACCCGGATGGCAACCTCATCCACACCGGGGATTTCCGAAGGTCGGGCGGTAAGCTGGAGTTCCTGAGTGACACCAAGATCAAACGGCGCCAGCGCCAGCCGGGCACTCAAACACAGGTTGCCGGTGCCAACTTCACGGGTGATCTGCACATCGCTGGCGGCAAAGCTGCCCAGCCCTGCATCGTTGTGAGCCCTGAAGTGTTCGGCCAGGAAACTGACCACCCCGGTGATGTCGTAGGCAGACACCGTGAAGGGGAATGTCATGTTGATGACATCATTCTCCGGCTTGGGCATCTTCCAGTTCCGTGCCAAGCCCGGGTTGGCGCTTTTGCCAGCACGCAGGGCGGGGTAAATCGCTGACACCAGCACCGTCGTCATGACCAGCCCGATCGCAAAGAGCGAATTGGTCGAGGAATAATTAATCGATGGGGCACGGATCAGGCCCCACTCCGCAAGCTGTGATGCCACCAAGGCCACCGTCTGGGCCAGCAGTTGCCCGGCCATGCCCCCGACCACGGCATAGACGCTGGCTTCGGCAAAGAACAGGAACCCCACATGCTTGGGTGCCAGCCCCAAAGCACTGAAAGTATAAATTTCCTTTTCACGGTCGGAGATCGAACCCAGCAGCGTACCGAAGATGATCAGGCCACCGAGCACCACCGGCACCAGCAGTGCCAGTCCACCTGTGACTTGGGTGAGTTTGGTGAAGATCAGCCGCATCACACCCTGAGGCCCCTTGGCCCACACCGGGACGTTGACCATTTCCGCCACCAGCCTGCCAGCTTCAAGATTGTCGGTTTGCGGATTGGTATAAAAATTGATCAGACGCAGATCGCCGCCGAACTGACGGACGATGTTGGCGGAGGCGACCATCACCTGATCGGGGGAGAGGTGGACAAAATCGCGTTCCACCTGTTCATCTACATCAGTGGCCTGCTGGCCCAACTGACTATCCGTCAGGGTTTGTGCGGCATCAATCAGATCCACCGGCAGGGCGGATCGGCCATCGAGTTGGGTGAGTCGCTGGAAGGCGGTGGAATCAATGATGCCGGCAAAGATGGCTTTCTGACCGTGAAACAGTACCGGATCACCGGGTTTTAAGCCCAGTTTTTCCTGCACGATTGAGGGCAGAAAAACACCGCCTTGTTCAAGCATGGCGATTTTTTCATCAACATTGTCACCCGAGAGCACGGCCGCCAGCGCTGGCCAGCGCTTGAGTTCAGCCGGGTTGAGGCCCCACATCCCATCGAGCCACAAGGCACTGCCATCGTCGGGTCGGGCGATGCTGTAGGGGTCATCATTGGAGCTTGCGCGAACCAGCCACCATTGATCGGCCACCATGCCATCCTTGCCTTCATAGCCGCGTAATTGTGTCAGCAGTTCGGGAGGCAGGGCTTTGTAATTGAGGTGGCGCACCATGACGCCGGAGGTGGTTTCCTCGTTGATGGGTCCCTGGGTGATGGTGCGTACACCCATGCGTGTGCTTACCGAGGCAAAACAGAGGATTGTAAACGTAAGCATCACCACCGTGACCGCTGTGAGCACGGTACGTGTGGGCCTGCGCCGCATGGTGGACATGCCCATGTTCACCGCTGCCAGCAGAGTGCCAAGTCGTGATATTTCCAGTTGGTGCAGTCCCACACCCTGGCCTTGCATGGCCTTAAGCTCGGTGCGGAACTTGCGGGTGATGATGAAGATCACCAGGCTGGCCAAAAGCAGAATCGTAAAGGCAAGGAAGATGATGATCGGCGTGCTGGCGATGGCAAAGCCCGGATGCATCACATAAAGCAATGCGAAGGTCGCCATGAACATGCCGGCAAACCCCGCCAGTCTTCGGTAGATAGTGGTCGCGGCAAACACCAGACGCTCCAGCGCAAAGGCGAAGGGAATCGCCAGCAGCAGCAGGAAGACGATGGAATAGACCAGATCATCCATTGAGGTGCGCAGGGGGGTGTAAACCGCACGGGAAAGTGCAAGGCTCTGTTGAAATAGACCCTGACGGGTTTCGATAGAGGAGATGTTGCCGGCGGATTCAAGGGTACGTTTGGCCCGGCCGTGCAGAGCTTCAAGGTCAGCATCGGTGACCCCGCGGCTACGGAGCATTTGCAAACGCATTTCGTTGAGCTGCCAGAGATCCCCCGCAGCGGAGGCGGACAATGCTGGAGGCGTCTGGATGTCATCGATCATCAGCCCCCGGCCGTAGGCATGATTTTCATCCACGTTCAGAAGCACCGGCCCCTTGGCTTGAAAGACCTTGATGGGTTCGGGAGGCAAAAGGGCGGTGGCGTAAATGAAACTGATATTGCCAAGCTGGCCGAAAAGATTACGAGTGGCTGGATAAGCAGCGTCGGTGGCTGCGGAAAGAACACGCAAGGTCCCGGGCATGGGCGTGGACACGGGGCGATACACCACCACCCCCGGGCGAGCCGGGAACAGGTTGAAACGCAGCGAACTGTTGATATTGGCGGCGCGGACGGTGCCCATGGTGCTCACGGCATGAGCATTCCCCCAATCATCAAAGGTCGAACCAAGGCCCACGGAGGAATTAAAGAAATCTTTACGGATGCCAAGCAGGGGGAAGCGGCCATTGCCATCAACAGGCTCCAGGACGAACGGGTCAAAGCCAGGGAGGCTCGAGGGCTGTGCCAACCAATCCCACACCCCGGTATTGGCGTTGCCAGCATTGGGGATCACGGCAATAAGGGAATCCAAAGCAGGTCGATCTTCCGACAAGCTGCCGGTGACCTGCAGGCCCACGGTATCACCGCTGGCGCGTCCGGCAGACCAGGAGGGATATTTGGACAGCGATTGATCAGAGAACACCCGGCTCAGCGACAATCCGGGCTGGCTGGCCACCTGACGCAACAGCAGGTTGGCATGGTGCGCCTGACGTTGCATCTGTCGCCAATTCAGGCGGGCCGCGGTATCCGAGGGGTGTCCTTCATGCAGGCGACGATCAAATCCGGTCATCAGGGATACGTTGTAGATGCCGTAGGTACCAGCGATCATACCGCCGTTGACGAATCGTCCGGGTATGTATCGACTGGCGAGGGTGGTGTCCGATAGGGCATCCGTGGCAAGGCCGCTGTCGGGAGGCAGGGACTTGGCTGCTTCGCGGAAAGCTGCCAGTACCCGTCCATAATGACCGGGCGTGTCACCTGCGGTATTTGACACCCCAGAAAGCGCGTTCCGCCATTCCGAGATCGCCAAACTCCAGACCGGACCCACATCGGCAAAGTCGTAAGCCACATGGAGACTGATCCAACGGTCTTTGATCTGCGCCAGCAGAGCCTTACGCTGTTCGTCGATTTCAATCTGACGATGCAATTCATCCAAGCGCTTCTGCAGTCGGTTTTTTACCGCCTGATGGAGTTCCTCCATCAGTTGCTCGAAAATCACCGGGTCGGTGCTTTCGGCCTTATTATTGTCATGCAGGAACCGGCGGACGTTGTCCCACTGACGGACCCGGGCTTCAGTGGCACTGATGCGTGCCTGGGCTTGTTCCAGACGGGATTCGGCTGCAGTACGTTCGGCAGCGGGTAATTCCTTGGCAAGCAGGCGTCGACTGCGGCTGCGCTGGGTGCGATCATCCAGCAGGGACTGGTTCACATCCGCGCGGATGAACTCCGCCTGCTTTTCCATGAAATCACGCAGCGATCGTTCAAGCTCACGATCCTTGATCGTTTCCACCCCGCTATCGAGGCCATCGATCATGCGCTTGAGATAGACCTGTTCTTCCAGATGTTCACGGGAAATCTTGTCCGCATCGCGTTGCTTAATCATCAGCGACGCATAAAGCTGGCGGGCACCCTGGTGATAACGCGCCTGGTTATCCAAAAACACGATCAGCAGATCGCGCGCTGGCGGATTCTCCCGAAAATAGGCAAGCGTCTGCAGCAGGGCGGCCACATTCCCGGCGCCACGGGCAGCAGGAGACAATTGCGGTACTTCCCCGTAGCTGTCGTACGAGGCTGACAATACCAGCATCTCCGGCATGTTGATTGAGCCATCGGCGAATTGAGGCTGCGTCCCGGGCACCATGGCCAGTATGTCCCTGCCTGTACCGGGCTTCCAAGTCACCTGACTCAGCAGGGTTCCCTGAGCGTGGTCCTTGCGCAGGTCCAGCTGAGCAAGGCTCTGGGCAGGGGCATAAAAACGCAGCAGATTCACGGGCAGCGGCGTCCACTTGCGATATACCGAAAGGTCTTCTTTTGTGCCCAGAAATACCACTGCCTTGGCGCCTAAGGAAAAGGCTCGCTCCCAGTTGTCATGGGATTCGTAATCCAGCACCACAATCGCGCCACGGGGATCACGATCGCCATAATTCGCCAATGCCCCATCCCCTGCGTACATCACCGGTCCACTCACGCCCTGGGGGCTGGTGGTCGGCGACATCAGCAGATTGGGACGCATCGGATACAACGGCAGCTTCACATCCCCGACCTGAAGATGACAGGTCTGGACCTGTGTCTGATACAACGGGAAGTCCAAGGTCAGCGGATTGACACCCATGGACTCCATGCGCTGGATGATGTAATCCCCTGCCGCCCTGCCAAATCCGATCCCGCCAGCCGGTGCGGATTTTTCGTCAGCTCCATTACATCCGCCTCAAACTGCTGCTCGGAAGTCAGCGTCTGCGCCCGGGTCATCGATGCCGTCACGGAGAACAACAACCACGCCATCAGCAGGGGCATGACCAAGTGAATACCCGACCACTTTGCACAGGGAATGGCTGACCGCCTGGCTGGCACGCGGCTGGTTGTCGGGTTTGGCTGTCGGGTTGCTTGTCCGCTAATCATTCAGGCCTCCGATTCGTCCGATCGTCACTTTCACGTTGGCGCGATCCTCCACCCGTTCGACTTTGCCATCCCGGACCCACATGATGCGGTCGCAGATGTTCAGCAGTCGATGATCGTGCGTGGCACAGACAATGGTCACCCCGCGTTCTTTGTTGATGCGGGTGAGAATGTTGAGAATTTCCTGACCGGTTTTGATGTCGAGGTTGCCGGTGGGTTCATCCGCCAGGAGGATGCGAGGCTGATTGCACATGGAACGGGCGATGGCCACACGCTGTTGCTGGCCGCCTGACATTTCAATCGGGCGATGTGACCAGCGATCCTTGAGGCCCACCAGGTCCAGCAGTTCCATGCCACGCCGTCGTGCTTCTTCGGGCGGCACCCCGGCAAAGGCCATGGGTACGGTGACGTTCTCCAAAGCAGTCATGTAACGGATGAGGTTGTACTGCTGAAAGATGTAACCAATCTTTCGGCAACGTAGAAACGCCAGTTCCACAGCCGAGAGCTGCGCCACATCTACTTCGTCAATCAGAATGCGACCTTCGGTGGGTGAATCCAAGGCCCCGATCATGTTGAAAAAGGTGCTTTTGCCCGAACCCGATGGCCCAGCACCAGCGATAAACTCACCCCGGTAGATGGCGGAATCCACCCCGCGCAGAGCATAGGTCGTGGTCTCTCCCCGGCCATAGGACTTGACCACCCGCAAGGTGCGAATGATCACCGCGCGATCACGCGCCCCGGGTTCATGGGCCTGATTGGCTGCCGGTTTATCGACCGTGGTAGTCATGCTCGGTTGCTCAGCTTGTTTTAATCACCACTTAGTCATGGTGGGTCCGCTCGCCAACTCGCTTGACCCACCCTACATCAATACACCATTTTCTGACCATCTGACCATCTGACCACTCGACCGCTTTCTTATTCAACCCTCATGGCTTCCATGGGTGCCAGGCGTGAGGCCACCCAGGCTGGCCAGACGGCCGCCAACCCTGCCAGCAGCACACCCACGATCAGGGAGACAGCCGCACCAATGAGCAGTTGCGGGAACACGTCCAGCGAAGGCCAGACCAGATTGCCCGCCTCCGCCCAGACCCTGAGCACCGCCAGTACCAGCCCCAGCACCAATCCCACCAGACCTCCGAAAAAGCCCTGCAATTTGGCTTCCAGCAAAAACATGAGCATGACGAAGGTGTCCATCGCCCCCAGGCACTTCATGGTGGCGATCTCGGCAAAGCGTTCGGTGACGCTCATGAGCATGGCATTGGCCACACCCACCACGCATACCAGAAACGACAGACCGATCAGCCAGAACGTCGCCGTCGATAGCGCTGCAAAGCCTCCCGGTCCGGGCACCTGTTCCCCGACCACAGTCTGCAAACCTGTGGTGCGTCTTTGTCGTCTGCGCCAGGGTGAGAATGCGCTGATCGGAAAGCCTGCTGTCCCCGGTTTTATCTTTGATGATCTGAGCAACCCAGCCAGCCCGGTCCAGACTGGTCACCCAATCAAACACCACGCTTTGATTCACCAGTGCCACCGGTTTGCCGATTCGCCGGGCGATCACATCCCGCACTTCACGGGGTTGAATCAGGCGAGCAATATACTCCCTGTCCATGTCGGCCTGAGCCACAGCCGAGAGTCCCGCCAGAGAGCCGGGGGTCACGGAAAAACCCGCCTGTTCCAGCACGGTCTCCATGTTTTCCGGCGGCTGAGCCAGCAGCATCAGGGGAGTTTTATTGGGAAATGCCTGGCGCACCTGCCGCAAGGCTTGCAGGTGTCCGCGTTGGATGGATTCCACCAAGGTAAGCAACCGGGGCACACGCACCTGAACCAGCAGGTCAAATGCCTGCTGGGAACCCAGTGGTATGGGGGCTTTGAGGGCAGGAACGCGATCCATGAACAGGCGGTATTGCTCTGCTTCCGCAAGACCTTTGGCCAAGGTCAGGGAATCACGCCCACCAGTCAAAACGACTCTGGCGGTGTCGGGTAATTGGGCGAAGTATTCCGTCAGCCGATCCAGTTCCAGGGCATCGCCCACCGCCTGTTTGAAGGTCGATGCATCGGCCTGCGTCCAGCGCTGATATTCGGCGAGCAAACGAGGGTCACCCTTTACGAGATTGCCGACGATGATGGCCTGGGTGTCAGTGGATGTGAGCCGTGCCACCCAGCGGCCAGCCTCACGCTGTGTGCCCAATTCCTCATACGCCAGACTCACCACCCGGTTGGAAAGCAGGGCATGGGTAATCATGTGCACCAAAAAGGCCACCGCCAGGGCGAGAATCGCCACCGTCACCATGGAACGGAACATACGGTAGCCCATGCCGGTGATCGCAAGCTGCAGGCAGCGGCCCGGTCCCAGACGAACTTGATCTTTGACGATAATCGGTTTCATGTCTCTGCTTTCGCTACCGGCTCATGTGGCCGGGCCTCTCACGAACATCATGACTTGCCGACCAGCACAATCACTCCCCGCCGAACCAGTTGCTGGAGAAAGGCCATTACCGACAAACGGGCTTCATGGAAACGCAGGTGGTGACGGGCAGCAAAGTTGTCAATGATATTCTCCACCGTGCGCTTGCCATCACAAGCCTCCCACACTTCCCGGCCCAGGCCATCAAGCTCATACCCCGCCTGCTGACGCACCCGAAGCAGCCAGCTCCAGGGAGGCTGCATAAACCAGCGCTGCCGCAACGGGACATAAATTACCAGACTTCCGTTATCCCTGTGGTCCACCTGTGCGGACTGGTTGGGCAAAGGCACCGCATCAAGCACCTGCGTTTCGGCAAGTGCCTTGATGGGCGGCGAGGACGGGTTTGTAAGAGGTTTGTCGGTCATGCTTGCCAATTTCAATCAGGCTGGTTTCTTGAGAATCACATTTGTTAAGAAGAGTGGGGGGGGCTGGCAACAGGTCACTGCAAAATCCCGCACACCGCCTTTGGCTTTGCGATGGGGCTGCCAGGGTCATTACGTGATACACCGCATGATCGCTGGGACAGAGCCAGGCCAGGTCATGTCGGGCCCGCAGCCGACCTGTCCAGCGTTGCCAGCGGGTACCGGGTTCGATGGTTTCCATCTCACAGGCCGGATGCTTGTTTACCTCCGTCACCCGCGGACTGATGCTGCTGTCGCTGACTTGCTGAGTGAGAAACTCATCCAAATGTCCGTGGAACCAGGTGTCAATGGCACCTAAACGGCGCACCAGGCTTTCGGCCCGGCCTTGGGTAAAACGCATGTGGGCGCTGCCTGGTTCGATGCCTGCCGAGTGCAGCTTCCAACCTTGAGGCACCTGCACCCGCATACCCCAGGCACACCAGCGCAAGCCCTGCTGGTTGGGTGCTTCCAACCGGAACGATTGCAATAGTTCCAGTTCCAGATCACTTTGTGGGCCATGGGGCCAGGGCAGCGCAAGTTCCACCAGTCGCCGATCTGTTTCGTCAAAACGCACCGCACGAGTCAGATGCTGATCAGCCCGGCTACGCCGCAGTGCGTGCCAGTCACCTGCGCCGCTGATCCGTTTGTGTTTCACGCCCTGATGCTCAGCCACATCTCCACGCCGGTAATCCTCGATCATCTGTCAAGGTCCGGTCGGCGATCAAGCTTGCGCCAGTTTAATTGCAGACGCTGATGCCGACGATCCACCATCACCATCGACCCTGATCATAATCCGTGCCATGGCGCACCATCTCCCAATCCGCAGGCACCTGCAGGCACATCCCAAGCCAGACGATATTTTGCGTCAGGGGTGTGTTCATGGGCATCGGTCTTATCCGGGGAATATCCCGTAGCGTTTGGGTAAGAGCCCGGTGTTGGCGTAGTACATGAGTCCCACCATCATCCATATTCCTGCCGATAGCAATTCGCCAGCAATGACGCCCACCATCAGAGATTTGACCATGTGAAAGCCTTTAACCCCCATGAGCTTGACCACAGCAGTCTTGATGATGCAGCCCACCAGGAACGATATTGCAAAAGTGTTGGCTGGATAAGTCCCCC
>JAAUTM010000027.1 GCA_012031455.1 Phycisphaerales bacterium | reverse complement strand
TCCAGCCAAAGTTGCGGTCATCCATCTGCAATCGAGCAGGCGGTAAATCGGATGCTCGAACGGGCCAAGGTCGGTGTACGCACTCCATAGAGCTCATTAGTAGCCAGCACGCAAGAGCGTTGCCAAGCGTGGGAGGTGAGTGAGCCTTTGTCAGCTCCGCCAGTGACACGAGAGCCGATGACAAGGTCGGCATCTTCGTAAGCAATCGGCTACGATGAGCCTGCCCATTTCTTCGGGGTGGTCGCTGAAATCGCCATCAAGAAAAACAACGACATCGGGGTTTTGCAATGCACTCATCCCCGCAAGGCATGCGGCACCGTATCCACGCTGAGGTTCATGCACGACCATCGCGCCATGCTGCTGAGCGATGACGGGCGTGCGATCCGTCGAGCCATTGTCGGCGACGATGATTTGTGTCACCCAGTTCGGTATCGCATCGATCACCTGTGCGATGGCGGCTTCTTCGTTGAGCGTGGGAATGATCACGGCTACTTTCAGGCTGGCGGACGGGTTGAAATTCACAGGCGTCAGTGTTCTGGCGGAATGAGCCTGGCGACGGCGGTTGCGTAATTCAAAAAACAGGAGCATCCAGATGGGGACAAACTGCAACCAGACCAGGCCACGGTCAAACCACACCGTCTGCCCCAAGGCATGCAGCGGAAGATAGAGATAGTAAACAGGCAGGGTGAGGGTGAAGGCCAGCAGCGACCACAGTGGCACAAGGGCAAGCAGTGGAAGCAGCCAGAGCCAGTACCATGGAAACTGCGTAGGTGAGAGCAAAAACAAGGCTGTGGTGATTGTGAGGGTACTTTCCAGCAACCATGTGGAGGTGTTGTTGGTATTGAATCGAAAGATGCAACGGGTCAGTAGTAGTAAAAGGATGGTAATGATGATGAGCCTTGCCAGTAGTCGGGCCTGATCGGGTAGCCAGGGGATGAAAAATTGATAGAGAAGCTGATGAACCGAGTCGTTCATCTGCCAGCGTCCGGTGTAGGCGACAAAGCCGCTGTCACCATCGAGCCGTCCCGCCAGCACAGGCCAGAGCAGTAAGGCCCCCATCGCAAGCATCAGTCCCACACCCACTAAGCGGTGCCGGTTTGAACTTGCAGGCATACGTAGCAGCAGTGGGAGCCAGAGGATCGGCCAGACCTTGGCAAGGATCGCCAAGCCGAGCATCAGTAGAGATAGCACTGTGCGCTGATTTATGGCTGTAAACAATACTAATAACATCGCGGCAACCAGCACCAGTTCCATGTGCCCACTGTTGTACACTTCCTTGATCAGCAGCGGGTTGAGCCAGTAAATACCAATCCCTGTCAGAAGTGTTTGTGCAGCCAGTTTGCGCAATAACAGGATCAGCAAACCGGCTATGACGAAGTCCAATACCAGCCATGTCCAGCGCAGACCATCCATGGAAAAGGGTTTGATCCAGTGCGCCAAGGCAAAGGCACCTTGGGTGATGGGCGGGTAGATTGTGCGCAAGGTCGGGTGGTTGATGCGCTCAATGATTACCCCCGCCTGAGTCGCGAGGGTTTGCAGTGGTTGGGGTAACGTTTGGGGTTCATAGCGAACCTGATGTGGACTGATGGCATAGGGGTTGTAACCTGCTGCGGTCACGGCTCCATCCCAAAGGTAACGGTAGGGATCGGTCTCCAGCACCGGCAATGAGCCGAATTGACTCACCCGCATCACCAGCCCCGCCAGTAACACCAGCGTCAACCAAAACATACTGGCTGGTCGATGCTGCAACAGCCAGACTGTCAGCAAATACACGCCTCCGGCAGCAATCTGCAACAACACAAACAGCAGCACCGGCTTATCGAGTACTTCTTTGTCGAACTCGAAAGATTGGCTCAACCCGGCCAGAGTCAGCGACCAGACGACCAGTAACAATAAACACAAACTCAGCAAGGCTGCGGTTCGATTCAAAGCTTCACCTTGTGCACTGTGATGTATGCCAGTTCAAGTACTACACTGTGTTTCATATCAAACCATGATATGTCACAGCCATCGTGTGTGTGTAACTTGCTTGATCGTATTTCACTACTCATACCGACTTAAGGTCGGCTTCCATTGCGTAATTTGCATTGGAGCAGCATCACCTGCGCCAGGCGAGGAACCGGGTCATGAGTGATTTGACGGTGGGGGTCAGCCGGGTGCGGTTAAAGGCATCGCCTGCCCGCTTGATCGCCTCGGCCTGAGTCGGATAGGGATGAATCGTTTTGGCAATCGTACCCAGCCCGGCCCCGGCGTTGATGGCAAGGGTGATTTCAGAAATCATTTCACCGGCGTGACCGGCCACGAGCGTGGCTCCCAAAATTTTGTCCGTACCTTTGCGGACCAGCACTTTCAAAAAGCCTTCGTCTTCACCATCGAGAATGGCCCTGTCCATGTCTTTGAGTTCCACGGTGATGGTTTGCGTATCGATGCCGACTTCACGGGCATCGCGTTCGTACATGCCCACATGGGCGATTTCCGGGTCGGTGTAGGTACACAAGGCACGATCAGGGCGCTGGCCTTGGCGCGACCGCAAAACAAACTGTTTTGAATCACGATGCGTGCCAGAGCGTCGGCGGTGTGGGTGAATTTGAATTTGGAGCAGATATCCCCTGCTGCGTAGATGCGCGGATTGGTGGTCTGCAATTGATCATTCACTTTGACGCCCATGCGTTCATCGAATTGCACCCCCACGGTTTCCAGCCCCAGCCCCTGAACATTGGGCGCCCGGCCAACGGCCACCAACACGGCATCAGCTGTGAACCGGTGAGTTACTCCGTCGGATTGAATACTGACGATGCGTTCATCTCCCTCACGATGGACACCGGTGGTTTTGCTGTTCCATAAAATTTTCACACCATCACGAAGCAGGGCGTTTTGCACCACGGTTGCGGCATCGGCATCCTCACGGCTCAACACATGTTTATCAGCTTCGATGAGGGTGACCTCGCTGCCGAATCGGGCAAAGCATTGCGCCAATTCGCAGCCGATCGGCCCACCACCGATGACCGCCAGTCTTGGAGGCAACTCGGTGAGGGAGAAGACGGTTTCGTTGGTGAGGTATCCATTCTCAGCAAGGCCGGGTATCGCAGGGACGGCAGCGCGGGCACCCGTGGCGATCACGGCCTTGGTGAACTGGAGCGTTTGGCCAGCCACATCCACAGTATCGGAACCTGTGAATCGGGCCGAACCCAGGTACACATCGACACCCAGTTTCTGAAATCGATGCACTGAGTCGTTAGGCGATATTTGCGCACGCAAACGTCGCATGCGGGACATGATGGCGGGGAAATCCACGTTGACCGGTCCATCGGTGGTGATGCCAAATTCACCGGCCCGGCGTACTGCGGCCACGGCTCTTGCAGCACGAATCAGCCCTTTGGAAGGCACACAACCGACGTTAAGGCAATCGCCCCCCATGAGGTGCTTTTCGATCAGTGCGACTCTCGCACCAAGCCCCGCTGCCCCTGCGGCAGTCACCAGCCCGGCGGTGCCAGCGCCGATCACCACCAGGTTGTATCGCCCTTTGGGCTTGGGGTTGACCCAATCAGTCGGATGAGTGTTTTGCTGGAGCGAGAGGTTGTGTTCATCCAGCGGCAGCAGGGCGGGTATCACTTGGTCATCGTTGAGCATGCCTGCTGAGTTGGTATCAAGGCTGGAGCGAATCATGGGCGAGTCCTTTGTGCTGTCGGCGGATTGAATAGTTGAATACGATATACGAGCGTTGTTAGAGATATAGTGAATATACTAAGTAAATTGATGCACCTTCGGTGCATCGCTAAACATCATGGTTAAACGATAATACCGCATGCCTTCGGGGCATCGCTAAAAAAGCATGGTTGAACGATACGACGATATACCTTCGGTGCATCGCTAAACATCATGGTTGAACGATTCAATTTTGTGTATTAAGTGACCAGTCATAATCCAGAAACACGACACGTGGTTTTTGGCCGGATGTGAGGATTTCTTTGAATGATGGCACCTGACTGGCGACATATTCAAGTACACTGCCCCCGACTTGTTCGAAGTCACCGGCAAACCAGTTGTACAAGGCGGTCAGGTTCACTACCTTTTGGCTCGCATCATACATATACCAGCGGCTATGGGTATGTACATATTGCGATTGGGCACTGAATTGTTCCTCAAGCCGATCCGATTGATAGGCTTCGTTGCGAAGTGGCGGGCAGCCGATTGCGGCACAGACCAGGGCAAAATGTACACGTGGCTCACGAAAGTGAGGGCGAATCTGTTCATGCTCAATCTGATCCAAGCTGTAGGTGGTGCCAGCCAGATTCCAGCGTACAGCTTGCCAGCGCCGCTCAGCGGGGATGTCCTTGATGGATTGCACAGGGTAATGGTCGAGGATCAGCCGCAGGGTAAATGCGTTGTAGGCATTGATGAGCAAAGCCAGTCGCTGGTTTCGCCCCATTTGCGTAATGGGTGCATCCGCAAGACTCTTGATGTAGGCATCGAGCTTGGTAGAGTCGGCCTTGAGTGTTGCATAGTTGACCAGGCCATGTTCATCGACATGAGTTTTGAGGACTTCATTCAAGAGCGAGTGGTCGAAGTTCGGCCCATCGGGGATTGTGGCATAGCTTTCACCCGTCACGACCGCTGGTGGGCCGAACAGACTACCGATGAAAGTTCGCTGGGTGTACGCCAGTCCGGTGCAACCAATCATCAGCATGGCTACCATCGCCATCAGCACCGTGGAAGGCAGCGCAGAACGAGTGAGGCTGGCAGTATTATTTGCAGACGTTTGAGGGGTTTCGATCACAAGGGCGGCGTTGTCCCTGATGGCTTTGCGGGCGATGCGGGTGACATACACCGTGACAGCAACGGTGGCCAGCAAACCCACCACCAGCAGCGCCCATTGTGCGGGGGACTTGCCTTGCCCGGCCCCGGCAGCTGCGGACAGCCCTGCCCGACCTGCGTAACCCAGATATACATACATAAACGTACCGGGCATCATGGCCAGCCAGCTGGTGAATACATACGACCAGAATCGGATGGATGTGATACCAAAAAGGTAGTTACCCAAACTGAAAGGCACTGCCGGTGACAGTCGCAAGAGCGCGATGATTTTCCAACCTCCCTGACCGATGGCACGATCGATGGCAGCGAACTTCGGGTTTTGACCAGCCCAACGATTCACCGAATCCCGAGCCAGGTAGCGTCCAATCAGAAACGACAAAGCTGCCGCAGAAGTCGATGCCACCGAAACCACGGCAAATCCTTGCAACAACCCAAACACCGCACCGGCTGCAAGCGTCAGGGCTGAGCCGGGTATGAATAGTACTGCTGCCGCAATGTAAACCCCTGCAAACAGGACCGGTCCCCACACCCCCAATTGTTCCACCTGAGCGGTAAGCAAGGCCACCATTCGATCCACGGGCAACAGTCGCACCAGCATGATCAGTGAAACGAGAATCAAGCCGATGGATACTAATCGCAACCATTGCAACACACGACCTGTACTTTTGGTATTCTCAATCTGATTAGTAGCAGGCGTAGTCACATTCTCGATGCTGGTTGCCAACGGTTTCATAATTCAATCCTCGTGAGGTAGGTTGCTCATCTGTCGTATCAAGCCAGTGAACCCTTACACGAGGAGCCGCTCCCGGCGGTACAGCCGAAGCAGTGATGGCCGGTGGCGATCCGGCGGTTGCGATAGATTTGCGGATCAAAGTCACTGATGTGATTGATATTCCCGTTGACGGGGAGTTGGATACCGTAGTTGAAATCACAGTCATACAATCGGCCATCCCATCCCACATGCAGTTGATGTCGGCACATCAGTTCCGGCAAGGTGTCGGGATTGAAGGATGAACGCAGCAACTGCCCGTAGGATTCGGCCTTGCCTTGGCGCTCAAGGTCATGCTGGAATCGTCCAATGGGCATGTTGGTAATGGTGTAGAGCTTGTTGAAGCGTATCTGGAAGCGATTAAAGAGTTCGATGCGATAAGCTTTTTCAAGCTCGATCTGGGAGGGAGGCAGACTGGCAGAGCCGGGGTTGTAAACAAGGTCCAGTTGCAGACGCGGGTCAGTGCCGTAGCCCAGCCGATTGAGTTGTTGTATGACCTGAATACTTTCCACATAGACGTGCTTGCCACGCTGTTTATCGACATTGACTTCCAGATAGCAGGGGAGTGAAGCAACCAGATGAATGTCTTGCTGGGCAAGGTACTGGGGCAGGGATTGGTAGCCATCGGTGAGCATGATGGTGAGGTTGGTACGCACCAGCACGTGCAAGCCTTGCTTCAAGGCGGATTCTACAAACGGCTTGAAATGTGGGTGCATCTCCGGGGCACCGCCGGTGATATCGAGGGTTTTGGCCGAGCAGCGACGGGCGGCATCAAGGACTTGCTGCATGGTCTCCCAGCTCATGGTTTCCGACCGGCTGGGCGAGGATTCAACGTGGCAGTGATGGCATGCCAGATTACAGCGCAGCCCGATGTTCACTTGCACCGTGTCGAGGGTCACGCCGTCAAGGTCGTGTCCCTCATGCTGGCGAACAAGCTGGTCAAACGCGTTTTCAGGCTGTTCAGGATGCAGGGTATTCCATACGGGTAAGGCTACGCTCATGGAAAATTACTCACAGGTGGATGGCTGGCCTATATAGGCTCAATAAGTCCTTCTGCCCAAGGTTGAAAGTCTGATACGGAACACAAACCAATTTGAAGTTCTCTGACCGCCAATCTTGTCAGCAGCATCCGCCGCTGCTCCCGGAGGTGGCCTTTGCGGAGGCGGGGGTGCAATCGAACGGTCCGTAGTGGGTGGTGCGATCGCCATGGATGGCAAAGTGCTTGCCATAGCGTGTATCCTGCGCCATGCTTGCGGTATTGCCACATACCAGCATGGGTTTTCCGGTGACGAATCGGTGATGGTCGTCCAGATCAAAATAGTGAGGATGATCCGGAATGGTTCCCTGATAGATCGCCACCTGCCCGTAATCCTCGCAGATATCTTCCAGTTCGAGTTTAAAAGCCCTGACGGTCACGGAGTGGAAATCGATCATGCCGATGCGAGCTTCGATGGACGGGTTGCCCAAGATGATGGTGCGGGAACTGAGTATTCGAAAATCAGCAATCCCCAGATCACGCAGGAGTCTGCGAAAATCCTCCTGATACATGGCTCCGGCTAAGCATTCCCCATGCAGAACCGGATCGTTCATGAACTGTTCCGGTACCCTTCGCCCTGCAAAGACATCAGAGAAACACAGTTCGCCGCCAGGTTTGAGTACTCGGAGTATCTCAGCAAACACGGAGCGTTTGTCCGGTGAAAGATTAATGACGCAATTGGAGATCACGACATCGACCGAGTTGTCAGCGATACCCAAAGCACGCAAATCCTCAAGATAGCCTTCGTGAAATTCGACATTGGCACTGGTGTACCCGAACTTTTGCATGTGGGTATCAATGTTACGTCGAGCGACCTCAAGCTGGCCGGGCGTCATATCCACCCCGATGACTTTGCCAGCAGGACCGACTAATTGCGAGGCGACAAAGACATCGCGTCCTGCCCCGCAACCCAAATCCAGCACCGTCTTTCCCTCCAGCAGCGGAGGCAGTGGCGAACCACAACCATAAAACCTTTTAAGTACTTCGTCGTTGATGTTGGCAAGAGCGGCCTTGATGCGCGGACTCAGGTTTTCATCGCCGCAGCAGCAGGCACTGGTTTTGAGGTCGGAAGTACCCTGCAGGACCTTGCCGTAGTAATCTTGCAGGGCGTGACGGTCAATGCTGGTCTGTGTCATTCCAGACTCCTTGTGGGGGTTTGCTCAGGGGTTTTGGTAGGGTTGATTGAAGACATCGCCTCAGAGCCGCCGTTTTGATGTTACGGAGCACTGGTTCATACAGGGAAGCATGATTCGGGTAAACAGTACGGATGCGGTAACACCCCCCATGATTGGTGCTGCTACATAAACCCAGAAAAATCCGCCAACCTGATCAGGCAGGGCCGCTGATCCCCAACCCATCATCATGGTCAGCAACCGAGGAGCGAGGTCACGTGCCGGGTTAAGTCCCGCTTGTGTGAGGGGTGCGATCAGACAGATTATCAAAGTGACTGTCAGACCGATGAATAGGGGGGCAACATTCGCATCAGGTCGCCCGATATTTCGCTCGTCAGTGAGTAAGAAAATGATCAGCACCAGCAACAAGGTACCCACAAACTCCGCGGCCATGGCCAATGGCAGCGATAGTTTTATGTGCGGGGACATGCCTGGGTTCGGATAGAACTCCCCGAATATCATGGCGGTTCGCACCGATTCTGGAGCTCCGCGGGCTATATCGTTGGCCTGCTCGAAGGCCAGGATCGAAGGTGCGAACAATAAATAAAGAAGACTTGCAGCCAGGAAAGCCCCGCCAAACTGACCCAGTAAATAAATTGGCAATTGATGGATGGGTAATCGCCCGGTTGTCGCCATCGCAATCGATACGGCCGGGTTCAAATGCGCCCCGGAGAGATGACGAGTGGCATAGATCGCCAGGGTCACTCCGATCCCCCAGACCAGTGCAACCTGCATCAAACCCTGATGTGCCCCGAACAACACCGTCACAGCCACAGATCCGCATCCCATGAGCACCATGATAAACGTGCCCAGGGTTTCGCCGATTATGATTCTGCGGTTTGCCATACTAGTTTCCCTCCACCCCTATGACTGAGCAGCAGGGGTTACCGATAGGTCGTAAACTCTGCTGCAAACCTTACTCCACCATGAGAAGATAGGCTCGATAGAAGGCATTTGACGAATTCCCAGGCAAAGAAACATGCTTAATTCAAAAGATAGGAGACTCGTTTTTCAAATAGCACGATCATGTATCGGGGTTGACCAGCCATCGGAGGTGTAAGGTTTCTGATGTGGTTCGGTTCAATGTGACGGCCTAGGATTGTATGATTGGTACTTTGTAAAATTTAAGACACTACCCACTGAGCCTGCCATGCTGGAGTCTGCACGTCCCTTTGTATCTTTGATGGTGCTGGCATTCCTGCTTTTGTGGGAATCCCTGCACCCATTCTTTGAGCTTTTTGATGCATCGCCCCGGGAGCGTCTTAAGCATGGCGGACGGAACATGCTGGTGGCTGTCATCAATGCCCTGCTGGTAAGTTTTATCTTTGTGGGGTTGTGGGCATGGGCGGCTGGATACTCTTCAAAGCATCAGCTCGGACTGTTGCATCAGTTCGCCTTGGACCCTTGGGTGCGACTGGCGCTGGTGATATTGTTGCTGGATGGTTGGACTTACCTCTGGCATTGGATGAACCATCGCTTGCCGGTGCTCTGGCGGTTTCATCGCATGCACCATGCCGACACGCAGATGGACGTGACCACGGCGGGACGATTCCATTTGGGTGAGATCATATTTTCGTCGCTGCTTCGACTGCCCATCATCCTTTTGCTGGGGGTGCAGTTACATGAGCTGGTGGTGTATGAAGTGATGATGTTTGCGGTGGTGCAGTTTCACCATGCCAACATCGGTTTGCCCGAGAAGTGGGATCGGCTGTTGCGGCTGGTCATTGTCACCCCGGCCATGCACAAGGTGCATCATTCCAATCAGCAGCTTGAAACCGATTCGAACTACACCTCACTGTTTTCATGGTGGGATCGTATCTTTGGCACATTCCGCTTGCGCAGAGACCCGCACACGATTCAGTTTGGGTTGGACCAAACACCTGCCAAAGATGTGCAGAGTATGCGTGCGATGATGAAAACCCCCTTTGCGGAATTGCCGGGGACTAGCCGAGGCGTGTCAGTGAAATGGGTTTGGTTTTCGTTTATTGCGGCGCTGCTTGCCACCGCTGGCTGTGTGATGATGTTGCGGGATACCACGATGACCTGGGACAAAACTTATCAGATGATTGAGCGCGACTTCCCCGGTGTGCCGGTGATCACGAACACGGAACTTGCCCAATGGTTGGCGGATGCGGATCGCAAGCCACCTTTGCT
>JAAUTM010000026.1 GCA_012031455.1 Phycisphaerales bacterium | reverse complement strand
TGGTGTATTATTTAGAATCGGGCACACAGAGGCTGCGGAATTGACAGGATGAAGTCGCAACAAGTTGCGGCGCTATCACGATGCCATCCAAGGCGACGATGTGAAATGTCCGCGCTAAACTTGATGTCGCAGTGCCTTTGCAGACAGCGAACGTTTGACACCGATTGCAAGCGTCATCACCGTCACCGGAATGACAAACCAGAGCAAGGCAGTGCTGAGCATGGGCAGGGCATCGTGGTGCGTGGCATCCATGATGATGTAACCGATGTACATCAGGTAATACAATAAAAACACTCCGCCCTCCCAGCGGGCGATGGAGTGACCGGTGAAAAAAATCGGCAGACACGCAGCCGCCACCGCCACCATCACCGGCACATCAAAGTTCACCATCGAAGGTGCAATCGTCAATCCCTGATTGCCTGCACATAATCCAGCCACGCCGAGGATGCCCAGCAGGTTGAACAGGTTGAACCCACCACGTTTCCCACAGCGATATCACGCTCACCCTTGATCGTAGCGATGATCGACGCTGCCACCTCCGGCAAGCTCGTCCCCGCAGCCACGATGGTCAGCCCGATGATCACCTCACTCACCCCCAGCCAACGGGCCATGGTGACGCTGCTGTCCACAAGCCATCTTGCACCCAACACCAGCAGTACCAGTCCCACCAGTACCAACCCCAGCATCAGGGCGATCCGTTTGACGCCAGCCTGATGGCTTCGTGGCGGCACCAAGGCATCGATTTCCTGCTGATATTCCGCTTGAATCTGTTTGTTGGTCTCTCGCCGTCCCATCCACACCGCCAGGCTGGTATAGCCCAGCAAGCCAAGCACCAGAAGCAAAAGCTTCATAGAACCCCACGGAACCATCGGCAGACATGCCCCAGACCAGTAGCGACACGCCAAGCATGATCGGCACATCAATGCGGATAAGCTGTTGCTGCACGATCAGTGGAGCCACCAGCGAAGAAGCGCCAAGTATCAACAGAATATTGAAGATGTTGGAGCCGACCACATTGCCGATGGCGATATCGGATTGCCCGGTCAGTGTGGCCTTGACGCTCACCGCCATTTCGGGAGCGCTGGTTCCCAAGGCAACGACCGTCAATCCGATCACCAGCGGGGATATCTTTGCCGCAGCCGCCAGGTTGGATGCGCCGCGTACCAGCAGTTCGCCTCCAGCCAGAAGCAAACCCAACCCCATGAAAAAATACACTGCGGTCATCCAGTCCATGACTACGCCTTCTCCCTCAAAACAATCCTTCGGTTGTTCATCCGCACTCGGGCAACGTGAGTTTTAAACCCAAATGCTCCACGGCTCGGGGCGTGAGCATCCGCCCTTTGCGGGTACGGGCCACAAAACCCAATTGCAGAAGGTAAGGTTCCACCACATCTTCAAGGGTTCCCGAATCCTCCCCAAGTGTAGCTGCGATCGCTTCCAATCCCACCGGGCCACCTCGATAAACATCCGCAGCCACGCGCAGGTATTTGCGATCCAGTTCATCCAGGCCCAAAGCATCCACACCTTCGAGTTCCAGAGATTGATTCACGACAGCCATGTTCAGCTTCCCTCCTGCTTTCACCTGAGCAAAATCCCGCACCCGGCGAAGCAGCCGATTGGCGATACGGGGCGTACCACGGGCACGGTCGGCTATCAAAGTCAATGCCTGGGTCAGCTCCATCGCCTCCGGCTGGGCCGAGTCCTTCATCAAACCCAGCAATCTTGCCGAGCGCTGCAAGATGCGCAGCAAATCCTCGCGCCCATAAAAATCTAGGTTGTGCAGCAGCCCGAAACGAGAACGCATCGGCCCTGAAATCAACCCCGCACGGGTGGTGGCACCTATCAGGCAAAACGGCTGCAAGGGCAGCGTGATCACTTTCGCATGCATGCCGCTGTCCACCGTGACATCAATCCGAAAATCTTCCATCGCCGGGTAAAGGTATTCCTCCACCACTGGCGACAAACGGTGAATCTCATCAATGAAAAGCACATCCCGTGCCTGCAGCTTCGTCAGCGTCCCCACCAGATCCGTCGGCTTGGTCAGCGCTGGCCCCGAAGTAGCCACCAGATGCGTCCCCAGCTCCATTGCGATGATGTGAGCCAGTGTGGTTTTGCCCAGCCCCGGCGGACCATGCAGAAGCACATGCTCCATCGGTTCCTTACGCTGCTTCACCGCGGTCAGCGTGATCGATAGTTTTTCAATGAGCTTGGGCTGACCGACGTAATCAGCGATCCGCGTGGGACGCAGGGACAGATTGAACTGCTCCTCTTTGGGGTCAGTCACGTCAGCGGCTGCGGAGATGAGTCGTTCTTTGGCCATGCATGCATCGTAACCGACCCATAAAAAATGGGATGGATCATGGATAATGGATGATGGATAATGTGTAAGACAATTTGCGTAAACCCAATTTTCTTAACTTAATCCATTATCCATTATCCTTCATCCATTTTTCTACACCGCCGGCCCATCACTCCACGGGCCATCGTCATCGCCATTGTTCATCGCCGCCAACTCTGCCCTTCGATAGGTCACCCGCATGAGTATCAGGCCGAATTCAAAGAGCACATACAACGGCACCGCCAGGATCGTCATGTTAATCGGATCGCCTGATGGTGTGATCACCGCTGCTGCGACAAAACATATGAACACCACATACTTTCGCCAGCGTGAAAGCGTGTCGGGATTGAGCATCCGGGTCCAGCCCAATAGCAGCATCACCACCGGCAACTGAAAAGAAATCACCGTTGCCAGAATCATGTACACCACGAAATTAATGTAAGCCCCCAGTTCAATCAGTGGCACGTTCTGCACCGTTGTCCCCAATGGCACCACCCGCAGCCTGCCCTGCACCACCGTACGCAACTCCTGCATCGAGGTGTTGAGCCACCATCGGCCTTCGTGCCATTCCGAGGCAGGTGGATCGTCCTTGCGTACCTCCACAAAGCTGGGTTGGTCCATCTGTCGCTCAGTAGTGATACCGCCTACGGATTCAGGCGGTAATGCTGGTACATCAGGCACAGAGGCTGCTGGCTCATGTGGTTCGATTTTCACTAGCTCATGAGGTACGGTTGCTGCTGGCGGTGGGGTACTTGTCTCCGTGCCTGTCGTGGAAAGATCCAGCGACCTGGCCCAGCGCGAGACATGATCGATGAGGTTGGGTTCTCCAGCGGGGATCGATGGATAGCTTGCTGAGAAAAAATCAGAAACGCCAGGGCCATCGGCAGCAGCACATAGTACGAAAACAATACCCCCAGCACCGTCATCAACGTACTGAACGGTGCAAGCAACACCACGGCATGGCGTTCGGTTGCATACAACCCCTGCGAAACGAATTTCCATAACTGATATACCACCCACGGGCTTGCTAGTATCAAAGCCGCAATCAGTGCCACCTTCATATAAATGAAAAATCCGGAGGTCACCGACATGGTTACTGTCTGGGCTGGCAAATCCACATTTCGCTGTGCATGAGCCAGGGGCCTGCATAACCAGGCAATTAATTCCCGCCCGTAAATGAAAGTGAGGGCACTGCAAACCACCGTCCCGTAAATCGCATAGAGCAGCCGTTTACGCAGCTCCTCCAAGTGCTCCCCAAAGCTCATCTGCACATGCTCACTTGCCTGATTCGCAGGGGTTGCATCGGGGGCATCACCGGGGGCATCGCCGGGGGCATCAGATGATTCGGGGGCATCAGACATATCACCATTGTAAGGCAATCGCCCCAAGGGTACGAAGTCAGCATCATCGCGCAGGCCACAGCAAAGCTGCATACCTCAAGCCTGTGGTGTTCATCTATATCTGCAAATTGATCGTGGGTCAGATCACCGAATCATGTTTGGGAATGTTCAGCGCTGGCCTGACATCCACCTGCACCAGTTTGCTCTGCTGCAATTGTCGGGCACGCTCATCATCCGCCACATCGCTGTGACAAGCAGCCTTGTTCCCCTGGGCCGCGCCTACTGCCGACTTGGTCTTCTGTGCCAGCCGATGTATCTCCTGCGGGCTGAGCACTCCGCGCTGGCGCAAAATCTCCTGCTGATCCTCGGTGAGTGCCTCTGAAATTTTGGGCTTATCCCACTGCAATTCCGGAGCCTTGCCGCTGGCAAATTCCTGAATCTCCTTGCTGATGCGTACCGAGCACCAGTCGTGCCCGCACATGGCACAAAAATCGGTATCGACGTCCAAATCCTCATCGTGATACGCCCTGGCCGTATCCGGGTCGAACGACAACTCAAAATGCTTTTCCCAGTTCAAGGCTGCACGCGCCTTGGTGAGTTCATCATCCCGGTCCCGTGCCCCTGCAAACCCCAGCGCCACATCCGCTGCGTGTGCTGCAATCTTGTACGCAATGCACCCCTGCTTCACATCATCCTTCTTGGGCAGCCCAAGGTGTTCCTTGGGCGTGACATAGCAAAGCATCGCCGCCCCGTGATACCCCGCAGCCGTGGCACCGATGCAACTGGTGATATGGTCATCCCCGGGAAATATCCGTGACCAAAGGCCCGAGCACATAAAACGGTGCCCCGTGGCAAAGCGTGCGCTGCAGCTTCATGTTGTATTCAATCTGATCAAATGACACGTGCCCCGGCCCTTCAATCATCACCTGCACTCCTTTGCGCCAGGCCCTTTCCGTCAAATTGCCCAGCGTGCAAAGCTCCGCCAACTGAGCCTTGTCCGTTGCATCCGCAAGCCCGCCGGGCCGAAGTCCATCGCCGATGGAAAACGACACATCGTGCTGCCGCATGATGTCGCAGATGTCATCCCACAATTCGTACATCGGGTTCTGCTGCTTATGCACAATCATCCACTTGGCCAGCAGCGACCCGCCGCGTGACACGATCCCGATCAGACGATCTTTCACATAAGGTAAATGCTCGCGCAGGACCCCGGCATGAATCGTGAAGTAATCCACCCCCTGCTGAGCTTGTAGCCGCAGTTCCTGCAGAATCATGTCGTGCGTCAAATCTTCGATCTTGCGCCCGATGATCATGGCGTAAATCGGTACCGTCCCGATGGGTACCTTGGCATTTTCAATGATCGCCCGCCGACACGCATCCAGATCGCCACCGGTGGACAAATCCATCACCGTGTCAGCGCCCCACCGCTCCGCCCAGCGCAATTTTTCCACTTCCAAATCCGTCGAACTGGACACGGGTGAAGCGCCCATGTTCGCATTCACTTTCGTGAGTCCCGCCCTGCCGATGCACATGGGATCAAGCTGATGCTTGAGGTGATTGACGTTGGCGGGAATGATCAGCCTGCCTGCTGCGATCTCCGCACGCACCTGTTCAGCGGTGAGGTGCGGTTCACGTTCAGCCACGCGCTGCATCGCTGGCGTGATGTTGCCCAGCCTTGCATGTTCCAGTTGCGTGATTGGATTAAAACCAGCCGGTGCCTGCCAGTTGCGGGGGTTGGTATATGGATCAAATGGCCAGTCGCTGCTGCTCGCGTTGCGATCTGCCGGGCCGGTGTACTTCCAATCACCAGGCATGAAATCCCAAGCTGTTTTGTTTGAAGGTGCGGGCATGCCCGGGGTATCCGGCGAACTGTAAGTCAGTGCCCCGGTGTGATCGGGTGCCAGCTTGCGAGGGTTGGCAAACGAGCCGGGATTGGTGCCCGATTGCTGGGCGGAGGGATTGCCGCCAATCGCAGGCAGGGTGTATGAGCGATCGCCGGAATCATGAGTTGGCTGGTATGTTTGGATCATTGCAAGGGGACCTTGAGGGGGGGGTTAGGGTTGAGCATTGACAAAGCGATACCATTCAATCACGCTCTGTACGGGCAGCGGTTTGACGCCCAGATGACGGAGCATGTTCAGGCATTGGGCACGATGGTGCATGGTGTGCGTGACCACGTGAGACAACACACAACCACGGGTGTAGGTATGAGTCTCACCTTTATCACGCACAACAGTGATGGTCTGATCCAAGGGCAGCGCCAGTGCCTGGGGATGCGAAATCCTCAGCCACCTGTTTGTGCATGGCTGAAAGCTCACTCACAGTTCGCTGGGGGTACGGCCGAGAAGCTCCACTATTTTGTTGCCGACCCGCCAGCAGGTCTGCCCAGCGCCGCTTCCCCACGATGATGTGAGTCAAAGTGTCATGCAGCGAACCCAGCCCCATTTCAAACGGGCGGTGCAGTTGTTCGTGGCTCAAAGACTCGCAGGCATGAAGTAATTGCCCGGTGGCCCAATGGTCATGCGCGAGAAGGATATCAATGGGATTGCTGGCTGGCATGATCGCTTTCCTCCGCCGGTGTGAACCGGATCAGGTTCCAGGGTGTGATCTCAGCCCTGATTCCCCATTTGGCCACAAGCTCGACCACGGGTCTTGCAAGTTGACCGAAAGGGTTGGGCACCCCTAGCGAATGTATGGCATGTTAGGACCTTACGAGGACTCGATCAACCCTTAGCCTCCCGGAACACTGCAACATGGCAAAATAATCGGAGGTTAATCAGCGCGAAAATGACCCCCTGCCCACGTATTTCCCGGACATTGGCAATTCTGCGGTTTCCTGCTAAACTGCGTGACTGCAACCAGTTCTCGCGGGAGAGTACCGAAGTGGCCAAACGGGGCAGACTGTAAATCTGCTGGCTTAACGCCTTCGGGGGTTCGAATCCCTCCTCTCCCATTAGGTTTTTGTTAGGTATATCGTCAGTCATCGCATTGCTTCGCAAACCGCTGTATTTAGCCACTTTCTGACTTTCGTTATTTTCGCGGTGCGATGACCTACCACCCTCTGCGTGCATCTGCTGCGCCGCTTTTTGCGCCGCCTCCGGAGAAGCCTGATTGTTCGTTGTCGTTAACCTGCCTAAACCCTTGCGTACCGAGGTCGGCTCGCTCACCGCCGTTTCAAAATGCTCCGCCGTGGTCTGCAGATAATGTCTGACCGCCACTTTTGCGGTGTTGCCGATCCAGCCACAAACCACATGCATCGGGAATCGCTCGGCCAGTTCCGTCTCCCGACTGGAACGCAGATTATGAAACGGCTTGGGCCAGGGTTTCATCCCCGCCTGAAGAATGATGCGGTTGAACTGGGTCCGCAGGTTGGCGTTGCCAACCCGATAGCGCGTGATGACGTATTCCGTTCCCGGTGCCGCCTGTTCAAAGACCTCCAGCAGATGGGGACGTAACTCCGGGAACAGGGGAATCACCCGCAGGGCCTTGCCCTCATGATGCTCGGTCTTGGGGCTGGGCACGGTCAGACGATTGTGTTCCCAATTCACATGCTCCCACTTGAGTGACAGCAACTCCGAAGGCACACGCACACCGGCATATCGGGCCAGGGCCACGATCAATTTCCATTGGGCATCCGGACAGGCATCGATGATCCGGGCAATGGTGTCGGGGGTCGATGAAAACGCAACCGCTGGGGATTGGCCCGGCTGCCGCTGGGCAGATCGGCAAAGGGGTCTTCGGTCAACAACCGTTGACGCATCGCCGCCCGGACAAACTGCTTGGCGGCCTGGGTGCGTTTGCGTATCGTCGCTTCGGCCAGCTTTTCTCCCAACATGGACAATCGCCAGGCATCGGCATCCGCAGGGGTGATGGATTGCATGGAACGCTGGACCCCGAAGAATACAATCAGGCTCTTGCGGGCCTGTTCCATGACGGCCAGACTGCCGGGCTTGAGGTCAATGCGTTGTGCCATGTAGGTGCCGATGAATTCACCCAACAGGCATTGGGAGGCAGCCTGCCGTGGCTCACACAATCCCCCCTTTGCCAGCCGATGATGCAACTCATCGCCGATGCCCGAAAGCCAGAGGGATGTTTCCCGGGAAAGCGGATGACCGTTGAGCCGGGCGGAGTGCAATTCCTCCACACGCAGGCGCACCGACTCCGCCGCACGCTCGGCACACTTACCCAGGCGGATGGTCTTGCGGTGACCCCCGCCATCCATGAACTGAATACGCTTAAGACCATTCGGATCATTGGCAATGCTGGCCATGATGTTGCCCCTTATGCTTGAACTCTACCTGCGAATTCACTCTCGTCCATGTGACTACGGAATTAATCATTGCCACGGGTCTATGCTGCGCTGCGATTAACCCGCGGACGCTGGGTTTGTTTTTCAATCCAGGCTTGCAGATCCCCAGGCGAGTAACGCACCAGTCGCCCGATGCGCACAAAAGGAATCTGCCCGTGGTGGGTCAGTCCCCAGAGTGTTCGCGGACACACCGACAATGCCCTTGCCGCCTCGATGGGCGTGAGCAGCAGCCGCACCGGAGCTGGATTTTCCCGTGGCTCCAGGATGTTCGAAGACCCCTCTTCACGACGCAAACCCCCGATGTTCACCGCACTCATGGCAACCTCGCTTTCGCAAGGCCATGAAGGGGATGACGCTACTGGCGCCACCCATAGAACCGACCTTCACGGCTTCGCAAGCCATGCCGTGAAGGTTGGTTTGTCCCGGTATCCCGCCGGTTGTGCAACGGGAGAGCGGAAACGACATGCCACGCGCAGCCCGCGAGCATGGCACCCCCGGACCCGGAATTCCTTTTTCTCTGTCCCATCAAAGCCTTCCGGGGGTGGCGTTTCGGATCGGACGGAGCACAACCGGCCTGTGAATAGTCCACCATGCTTAACTGATTTGCTGCGATTGATGCGGGCATGAAAACGCGACTGGCCGGGGTTGAATCGGTCAGTCGCGGTGAATTGCTGGTCGCAGGATTTTCGATTCAGGAACGAGAAGTTAATCGGACGATTTCAAAGACTACTTCGCCGGGTTCGTCGGCTTGGGCTTGCCCTGTGGGGCACTGGGCTTGGGCATCGTGTCCGGTTTGGCCTGAGCCTTGATGACCGGATGCGACGTGGTGGATTTGCCACCAGTTTCGGGATGATGCGCTCCATTTGTCATGGCGTCACGTTTGCTTCCTTTCTCCACGACTAAATCCGTCAGCGAAGCTGTTCGCTTGTAGTACTTTCGCAAGGCATCGCGGGACCCTGCGAAAAGCACGGCACACAGAATGAACACCCCCAGGTCGGTGCCAAACCCCAGGAGTGGCGACGTTGCAGCAATGCGATTCAGCAGGTAAACGAAGGGCACGCCAACCAGTGTGTTGGCATAGAACTGATAAAATCGATAATGCGCTTCCACCCAGTAATCGAAGGCACCCATTTGATTCGCCAGTTTCCCGAAATCGAGCTTTGGTGCATTGATCCCCGTCCATTCCATCACATGGTCGATGATGAACCAGCGAAAGCAACTGACAATCATGCCCACGCCTGTCGCCGCCAGCAGCGCGTAAATCGTCGGCCCGATACCCCAATCGCCCCCAACTGACCGGCTGCAACCATTCCCCCACCACCGGCAAAAACGGCGACACTCCCGCCAACCCGATGAAGCCGGGGACAAGATAGGCCACGATCAGCCCAAACCAGCGATTGGATGTTTCCACGAAGACAAGTCAAAAACCACCTCCACAGTGATGTCAAGCATATCCGTATCGGATACTCAAAGTATGGTTACTTAAAGTCTGGATACTTTAACAGCGTCGACTGGGAGTTGTCAAGGGCTTAGCCTGTAAAAATGAAATCAGGAAGTGAAAAAGCCGCCCAGATCGCGTTTGGCAAAGCAATGAGGAAGTTCCGAGAGGCAGCGGGAATCTCCCAGGAAAAGCTCGCCCTGACCTGCGGCATCCACCGCACCTACATCGGCGGCGTGGAACGGGGCGAACGCAACATCAGCATCCAGAACATGGCCCGCATCGCCGTGTCACTCCATGTACCTCTGAGTAAGCTCGTGATTGAAATGGAAAAATCAGCCGATTGATCGGCATTTTCATTTGATCATATTTAACTTGGCAGCAGTTTGATTACTTGGAACCTCCGCCTCCCTGCTGCGACGTTGATGATGGTTCTGCAAAGATGCGCATTGCTTGGGCGTGTAATCAATCGCATGGACCGATAGGTCATGGTTCCTGCTCAGGCTGCTGTTCAAGCGTTTGTTGTTTTATCTGCTGACGTACTGCATCGCGTTCCAGTGCCTC